>CAZTTF010000392.1:0-33209 GCA_964616365.1 uncultured Lewinella sp.
GTTTAAAGACGTTCAGCTCGAAATGGCCCGTCATGCCACCAACATTGATGGCTACATCGTTGCCCACCACCTGTGCCATAGCCATGGTCAGGGCTTCACTCTGGGTAGGGTTCACTTTGCCGGGCATGATGGAACTTCCGGGCTCGTTTGCGGGGATGATGATTTCGCCAATGCCCGACCGGGGGCCACTGGAGAGCATCCGGACGTCGTTGCCAATCTTCATGAGGGAGACGGCGACGGTTTTGAGGGCGCCGTGGGCCTCGACAATAGCATCGTGAGCAGCGAGGGCTTCGAATTTATTTTCTGCGGTGCGGAAGGGCAGTCCGGTCAGCTCGGCGATTTCGCCAGCTACGTGTTCTGCATAGCCTTTTGGGGTATTGAGGCCCGTACCAACGGCCGTGCCACCGAGGGCTAGTTCTGCCAGGTGGTCGAGGGTATTGTTGATAGCTTTTAGTCCGTGGTTGAGCTGGCTGACATAGCCGCTGAACTCCTGACCAAGGGTCAGTGGTGTTGCGTCCATGAAGTGGGTGCGGCCGATCTTTACGACATCCTGCATCGCTTCACTTTTAGCCTGCAGGGTGTCCCGCAGTTGCTCGATACCTGGAATGGTACTTTCGATCAGCATCTTGTAGGCCGCAATGTGCATGGCTGTCGGAAAAGTATCGTTAGAGGACTGACTTTTATTGACGTCGTCGTTGGGGTGGAGGGCTTTTTGTTCGTCCGTCAGCTGGCCTCCGGCCAGCACGTGGCCCCGGTTGGCAATCACCTCGTTGACGTTCATGTTTGACTGGGTGCCGGAGCCCGTCTGCCAAACAACGAGCGGGAACTCATCGTCTAGCTTACCCGCAAGAATCTCATCAGCAACCTGACCGATCAAATTGGATTTTGCCTCGTCGAGCACACCTAGCGCTGCGTTGGTCCGGGCGGCAGCCTTTTTCAGGATCGCGAAAGCCTGAACAATCTCCAGGGGCATTTTCTGTCCTCCGATTTCGAAGTTGGTCAGTGAACGTTGGGTCTGGGCAGCCCAGTAACGGTCAGCTGGTACGTCGACAAATCCAATACTGTCTTTTTCCTGGCGGGTATTGCTCATGGCAGGTCTTATTTTTTTGCGAAAGTAAGGAAACGTGCGAATGTGACTGTGGTTGCAATAAACCACTCAGACCCACACCTTTCTTTTTCACAAAAATGCCTGCCCGACTACTGCTTACGAAAGATTACGGCCTCGCCCTGTACAGCCTTTATCGATCCGTCGGGCATGAATTCAAAAGTAACCGTCGGATTAGCTCCTTTTGCCAGGTATTTTGTCTCAGAGATAGCTACTAACTCCAGACTGAATGCTCTTGGGCGAGAGGCGAATAATTTGCCTTTTTTGATGCTGATGTCAAGCACTTTGGGTTGCGCTGTCTCACTGAGGTAGCTACCCTCGTAGTTTTTCCAGACAGTCTTGTCGATAGCCAGGTTTTTGGGGATGGTGCTGTCGGGACCAAACCAATCTTCCCACTCGTAAACAGTAGCTACTGCATTGACTACTTCACCCACGATGTTGTATTGCTCACCGTTGGTCATGACGATGGTGCCTTTACCCGTAGCAGCGTTACCGATAAACTGTGCCTTGAACCCCTCGTTACTGCCGCTGTGGTCGAAGTAAACGTTGTCTCCTTTTTTGACGACGAAAACGCCAAGGGCGTTTGTCTCTCCGGCCAGGGGAGGGGTCATCATTTCTTTAACGGTCGCTGGTTGAAGCAGGTGTCCTTCATCACCGCGCATGGTAAGCATCAAGTCGATCATTAGCTTAGAAAGATCCGTAGGCGTCGTCCATACCCCGGCGGCGGCGGATTCCGGATAATGTTGGTATTTATTTTTGAGGGGTTTTCCGTTAAATAAGTGGGCCGTGGCCAGCAGATCTTCTTTCCCCTGCTGATTGACGGAGTAGAAGGATTGGGTCATGCCAAGTGGGTCAAACACGGTGGTTTGAATGTAGTCTTCAAATGCCTGCCCGGTAAGATCTTCGATGAGCAATTGGACGATGGTGGTCCCCCCTCCTGAGTATTTGAAGGACGTTCCGGGAGCTTTGATGATTTTAACTGCGGTCGAGTTAACGCCTTTCCCTTTATTGAGAATGTCGGTTAATTCCGGGAGGTCCTCACCAGTGGCGTAGCCGCCGAAGCCATGGGCGGACAAGCCGGCAATGTGCGCGAGTAACATGCGCGTTGTGATCACGGCGTCGGGGAATTTATTGGACGCAGGAATTTGCCAGGAGGTCAGCAGCTCGTTTACGTCCTGATCGAGGTCGAGTTTGCCCATTTCGACGAGGCGCATAACGCCCACGGCGTTGACGACCTTACTGATGGAGGCTGCCTGGAAGCGAGTATCGGTCGTGATGGGGGCTTTCCCCTTTGCGGAAACCAATCCGAAACCTGCCGCTCCGGCAAGCGCAAAGTTGTCTACCACCGCAATACTGACTCCCGGGGTATTCATTGCTTTCATGCGCTCGGAGAGCGCCCACAGGGGGGCGCCTTCTTCAACGAGTTCACCCCGCAAGCATTTGGGCACGCGGTCCATTTTTTGCAACTGAGCGGAAAGGGCACTCGTAAAGAGTAGTAGGAGTACAAGGAGGCGAAGGGTAGCAGGGGTTTTCATGCTGCTAAATTGAAGCCGCTGGTGAAGAAGCACAAATTGTACTGGCTTGGTAACAGAAATATAACTTATCAGCGGGCAAAGACCTGCGTCCAGTACCAATCATTCTCGGCAAAACCCATGTAGCGATAGGCTGGGTTCATGATGTTGCGGCAGTGCCCGGGACTACCGATCCAGGCATCAACTACCTGCACGACGCTACGCTGGTTCCAGGCAACGTTTTCGCCAACGTTGCTCCAGGAGTATCCGGCGGCAGTCAGTCGATCGCCTACCCGGCTGCCGTCGCTGCCTACATGGCTCATGTTTTGGTTCAGGGCCTGGTCCGCCGTGTGTACTTCGGCGGCACGCTGTAAAGCCGGATGTAGTTGTAGGACCGCAACGGGGGGCATCACTTCATCTCCGCAAGTACAGCCGCTGGCGCGGACATTATTGACCAGACTAAGCGCTTCCAGCGCTTGGGTGTTGGTAACGGCTAGGTTGGAGTCGTTCGTGAAAACATCGTCGTCCGCTCCCGAAACGTCATCGCCGGTTACGAGGTCAGTTTGACAGCCAGCAAGGAGCAACAGGAGGATGGCTAGCGAGAGGTAAGAAAGAATATGGCGCAAGGCAAAAAAATTAGCGGGGGTAGCGGGAGAGAAACGGTTGCTGCACCGGAAAATTGCTAATTGCGGAGAAGGGAATTGTTTTCTCGGCTCTTTTGTCCTGAAGGTTGCATCCTGCGGCCGCGACTTGATCTAGAGGGCAGAGTTAATAGCGGCGCGGCCGCGGGTGCAACGGTTGTTAGTCGAGTAAAGTTGATTTGGTGCCATGTTTGGTATAGCTTCGATGAAACCGCCTTAAAAATGAAATCTTCTGAAGAAGCCATGTCTCGGGGAAACAATAAGTCTAATGCTTCTGCCCAGCAGCTTTCTATCTTGTTGCCAATAGGGGTCTTGTTATGCCTGTGTCTACTGACTTTTGAATATTGGATTGAAGCGATAGTTAGGGGCGTACTCATGAATCTGGAGGCTTCGTATTCAACAGTGTTTTGGGTCAGTCTCTTTGTTAGTTGGTTGTTCCTGGTGGTAATGTCGATCCTCCTTGTCCGGAGGCTCTATTCCGGTTCTTTTTTGCGAAATAATTTCCATTGGAAAGTTATTGGCTTTTTAAGTGTCACTTGGGTGGTGGGACAGTTTGGTCAATTCTTTTCTACTCTCTACCTGGAGGAGTGGCTTGAGCCTGAATCCTACTCTGGCTTTAATGCGTTTCGCTCTCAGCAATGGCTAGACTATCCCTTTGGTATGATGCTGCTCAATTACGTTGGTGAGCTGGTGATTTTGGGTATTTGCTTTTGGTATGCCTTACGATCAGATTGGTCTTGATCCATTGTTTTAACCTTCAATCCTTAACGCCGTACCTTTGCCCCCGCAACGGTAGCTGCTCCAACCAGACTACCAACTAAGAACTACCGACTACCAACTTATAATGGCCCGTAACCGCCGCAACCGCTTCCCCCAACGAATTGAGAACGTCTCCATTGTCGGCCTGGCCGATAAGGGGTTTTGCGTAGGCAAAACAGATGATGGGCAAGTCGTATTTGTCGAAAAGGTAGTACCCGGAGACAAGGTACACGTCCGCCCCTTCCGGAAGAAAAAGAAGGTACTCTTCTGTGCACCGCTAGAGTGGCTTGAGCGCTCAACCGATCGGGTAGCCCCCTTCTGTGAGCACTTTGGTGATTGTGGCGGCTGTAAATAGCAAAACGTTAGCTACGAAGGGCAGCTTCGGGAAAAAGACCGGATCGTCCGCGATGCGCTCACGCGCATCGGGAAGGTCGAAGTGGAGGAATGGGAACCCATTCTCGGTTCCGAAGAAACGTCCTTCTACCGGAACAAGCTGGAGTTTGGCGTCGCTAACCGCCGCTGGCTAACGGCTGAGGAGGTCGCCGAAGAAGATGTAACCAACGAAATGGACGTCATCGGCTTTCACAAAGCCGGAGCTTACGACAAGCTGATCGATATCCAAAAGTGCCACCTCCAACATGGCCCCAGCAACGAATTGCGTAATGGAATTCGGGAGCTGGCCATCCGGATGGAAATGTCCTTTTTCGATATGCGGGAACGCACCGGACTGTTTCGGCAATTCATGATCCGGACCACAACTACCGGTGAGTGTATGTTGGTACTGGCATTCTTCGAGAATGACCAGGATCAGATCAAACCCTTCCTGGATGCCGTGATGGCGGAGTTTGGTGGGCACATCACGAGCCTTTACTACTGCATCAACGGTAAGGTGAATGAGTACATGATGGACCTGGAGATGCACTGCTTCGCAGGTGCCTCCACCATCAAGGAGACACTGGGGCACGTGAGCTTTCACATCGGTCCCAAATCCTTCTTTCAGACCAACACGCGTCAGGGTAAGCGCCTCTACGATATTACGGCGGAGTATGCCGGCCTGACGGGCACGGAGAACGTTTACGACCTCTACACCGGAATCGGTTCCATCGGGCAGTACGTTGCCAAAGACGCCAAGTCTGTCGTCGGGATAGAAGAGATCGCTGCCGCTATCGAAGACGCTAAAGTCAACTCGGCCATGAACGGTCTCGATAACTGTACCTGGTACGCTGGCCGTACGGAGGCTATCCTTACCCCGGAGTTTGCCGAGAAGCATGGCCGCCCCGATGTGTTGATCACTGACCCGCCGCGGGCGGGTATGCACCCCAAGGTGATTCCCATGCTTTTACAGCTGGAGGCACCGGTGATCGTCTATGTTTCCTGTAACCCCGCGACGCAGGCGCGGGATCTGGCACTGCTCGCCGAGAAGTATAACGTCGTCAAAGCGCGGGCGGTAGATATGTTCCCCCAAACGAGCCACTGTGAGAGTGTGGTGCGGTTGGAGTTGAAGTAAGGCATAGTCGGGTGCAGCATGAATAAGGTCGAGGCGCTGTGCGCCGGGCCAAGTCGTTCGGCTTGCAGAATGATAGACTTGTCGGGTAAGATGGGACGATCGGCAGGTGTGTCACCAATGCTTTTGGCCTCTTTCGACCCTTTACTTATTCATCCATGGTGCCGTTTCCCCAAATGATCGTAGCTAACCTTTATTACCAGCTAACTCACAAATTCATCTCCACCAAAGGGAACTTAAATCCTGGTAGTACTTCCTCACCAGATAAGATTGCGGATTCAAAGTCATTTATAATTTCTACTTCGTCTAGACCTTGGCGGTAGATGTATGTGGTTTCTTCTTTTGGATCAATCAACCAAGCTAAACGAACACCATTTGCCATCCATACCTCCTTCATCTTTGTTTTGAGCTTTTGTAGGCGATCAGATTTTGACCGTATCTCAATCACAAAATCTGGGGTCACGTTAACCCATTTTTCCCTGTGGTCAGGATCTGCGAGAAAGGGAACTAATTTTTCATTAGAAACCCAGACGGCATCTCCGCAGCGGATTTCCTCGCCAGCCAGCAAGAAGCCAGTGGACGGACTGTAGACTTTCCCAGGTTTATTATTCATCAGGTTCCAGGCATAGACGTAGCCTGAGACGTGGCCTTCGTTTTCTCCAGAGCCAGATTTTACTGGTGACATAACTATTACTTTACCAGAAGATTCGCGCTCAGCGATTAAATCCGGAAACCGCTCACAAAAACGGGTAAACTCTTCGAGGCTCATGGGCTCTTCAAAGGCTACAGCACCAAAGTTGGCTAGTAGGTCGTAAGCGGAATATGGAGCAGTATCAATTCCCATAGCCTAAAGATAACGAATAAAGCGCGGGATTAGTTGGGGTACCTGCATCGCCTGGCCCGGGAAGTTTACGGTAATAAAACGGTAAGTTAGGGCTGGTCAAACTACCAGTTAATGAACACATCCATACTTAAAGGACTTGCCAGTCTTTTGCTACTATGCCTTTGCTTCACCTGCAGCAATGCACCGCAGATTGAAGATTCCTATGACCCTGAGGGGCGCCTGACGGAATTGAATATCACCCTGCCCGCTCCGCCCCAACCTGTGGCCAACTACGTTAATGGCGTCCGGGCGGGTAACCTGATTTTCCTGGCGGGCAAGGGCCCCCGCCGGGCAGACGGCACGGAAATTACGGGGAAGCTGGGCCAGGATGTTACGATTGAACAGGGCTACGAAGGGGCCCGGCTCACGGCCATCAATCAGCTTTCAGTGCTTAAGGAGATGCTGGGAGACCTTCGGAAAGTGAAACGGATCGTCAAGGTACTGGGCATGGTCAATTGCGACCCCTCCTTTGTGGAGCAACCCAAGGTCATCAATGGGTTTTCTGACCTGATGGTTGCAGTCTTTGGCGACCGGGGCAAGCACGCCCGCGCTGCCGTCGGGATGGCCTCCCTGCCCCGCGGGCAGGCGGTGGAAATTGAACTGGTCGTGGAAGTCTACGACTAAACCGCTACCTTATCTCACCACGCACTAATCACCTCACCATGCAATGCTTTTCTTCCACTATTCAGCGCGCAGTACGCCTAAGCCTGCTGCTTGCTTCTTTTTTACCACTGGCTGCTTTCGCGCAGGCAAATCCCATAAAACTGCGTTACTTCGGTACGGCGGGCTGGGAAATTACTGACGGCACCATCACCGTTTTGGTCGACCCTTACCTCTCCCGGGTAAAGTTGGGGACCGGCCCCGGCATCCACCCCGAAGATGACCGGCAAACCGTCATGCGCAACGAGGTTTTTGTCTCTGATACCCTCCTGATCGATAGCCTGATCACCAAGGCAGATTTTATCCTCGTCCATCATTCTCACTTCGATCATATTGCGGATGTTCCCTACATCGCCCGTAAAACAGGCGCCAAAGTGGTTGGTACCGAAACTGCTTGTAACATCCTGCGCGCCTACGGCATTCCCGATGAGCAGCTCTACCCGGTAAGAGGGGGAGAGGATTACCAGTTTGAGCACCTCTCGGTGCGGGTAATTCCCTCCATTCACTCTGCGCTGAACAATAAACACTATCTGGATTCACGGACCTACACCGAGGTGCCGGAGGCACCTCTGACGGTATCGGAGTTTATCGAAGGAGGTTCTTTGATGTATTTGGCCAGGTTTGCCAATCACCGGGTAATGACCATGGGGTCAATGAACTTTATTGAGCGGGAACTCGAAGGGATTGAAATGGATATTTTGCTGGCGGGGGTCAATCGTTCCCAGCTAGGCCTCTATAAATACAACGAGCGGCTGCTGGCCGTAACGAATTACCCGAGGGTGATCATCCCTACCCACTGGGACAATTTCCGCTGGCCTTACCGTTTCTCTCAGCAAGAGAATATTGAGGCGAAACTCTACCCGTTTCGCGATGACGTCAAGCGACTTTCCCCCTACACCAAAGTGATTATTCCTGAGCACCTGGGGACCATTACCATCAATTAGGTACTTGTTGGACCCCTTTGCTACTCACAACGTCCTTAGCACCTGCGGCCGCGCCGCCACTAATTACCCACTACTGACCGTATTATGCGGGGGCGCAGGTGCTATGTGAGGAATGATGTTCAACGCTTTTCACCCTTTTAGCTACATGGTTTCTGCGTAGAAATGGTCCCTCCTCTTTTGCTATATTTAAGCCCACCCTGAGGAGAATACCTCAAGGGCGCACACACTTTTCGAGACATTCACTAAGTGGCCCGTAGGCGACTACCCGCCACCCTAAACAAACGATTATGCGGATCATGCTTAGCCTACTTGTTGCAGGCCTTGTTAGCTTTTTACCGGGAGCTAGTTCACCTTTATTTGCCCAGTCAGCCGAAGGAATGGATGAAGGTATTGCCGGGCAATACTTCAGTAGTATGGAGTGGCGAAACATCGGTCCTCAGCGGGGCGGGCGTTCACTTGGTGCAGCCGGGAGCCCCGGCCGTCCCAACGAATACTACTTCGGGGCCACCGGCGGTGGCCTCTGGAAAACGGTCGATGGCGGCAACGACTGGTTTCCGGTAACAGACGGACAGCTGACCAGTTCCTCCGTTGGAGCTGTCGCTGTAGCAGAAACCAACCCCGATGTGGTGTACATCGGGATGGGAGAAGTACAGCTGCGAGGTAGTATTACCCAGGGCGACGGGGTGTATAAATCCACCGATGGAGGTAAGAACTGGCGCCACCTTGGCCTCGAGGAGACCCAGGCAATCTCCCGAATTCGGGTACATCCTACGAACCCGGACATCGTTTACGTGGCCGCGCTGGGCCACCCATATGGGGAAAACGAAGAGCGTGGTGTCTACCGTTCTACTGACGGCGGTAATAACTGGGAGAAAGTCCTTTATGTCAGTGACAAGGCGGGAGCCGTTGACCTGATCATTGACCGGACCAACCCAGAGGTGCTCTACGCGTCTACCTGGCAGGTGTACCGCAAGGCGTGGAAAATGTGGGGTGGGGGACCTGATTGTAAACTCTTTAAATCGCTGGATGGCGGTGATACCTGGATCGACCTGACGGCCAACCCCGGTATGCCTGAAGGTCCGATTGGAAAAATCGGGGTGACGGTCTCTCCCGCAAACCCTAAACGGGTTTGGGCAATTGTCGAAGCCAACGAAGGGGGAGTGTTTCGCTCTGATGATGGTGGTTGGACCTGGAAGCGTACCAACAGCCAGCGCAAGCTGCGGCAACGCGCATTTTATTACTCCCGCATCTATGCAGACCCTTGGGACGAGAACACGGTTTATGGCCTGAATACCGGCCTGTACCGGTCAACTGATGGCGGCGTCACTTTTGAGGAGCAGATTCGGGTTCCACACGGCGATAACCATGATTTATGGATTGACCCTAACAATCCCGATCGGATGATAAACGCCAATGACGGCGGAGGTAACGTAACGATTAACGGCGGTAAATCGTGGACGGAGCAGGACTACTGTACGACCCAATTGTACCACGTTATGGCTACGAGCGATGTCCCCTACCACGTAGCCGGGGCACAACAAGACAATAGCACCGTTGCCGTACCGAGTGATGGTTGGGGGAACATGCAGGCGCGTGGTCCCAACCACGGTTGGTATTACCCCGTCGGTGGCGGTGAGAGTGGCTGGATCACCCAGCACCCCAGTAAACCGGATATTTTCTACGCCGGAAGTCAAGGCGCACTTCTGACCCGCTACGACCGTAGCACCGGACAAACCCGCGATATCCAGGTGTATCCTCGTTTCTTCTCCGGAGAACCAGCAAGCAGCCTGCCGGAGCGCTGGCAGTGGACCTTCCCGATCATGTTCTCTCCTCTGGATGAGAACATCATGTATACCTGCTCACAGCACGTCTGGAAAACGACCAATGATGGCCAAACCTGGGAGAAAATAAGCCCTGATCTTACGTATGCTGACCCCGAGACGCTAGGGAAAACTGGTGGCATCATCACCATGGATATGAATGGCCCGGAAATTTACGCTACGGTTTTTGCGCTGGCGCCTTCTAACCACGACGTCAATACCATCTGGGCGGGTTCAGACGACGGGAAAGTGCACATCACCCGCAATGGGGGCAAGAGCTGGACGGACATCACTCCGCCTGGCCTGCCCAAGTTCTCCCGCATCAGCATCATCGAAGAATCAGTGCATGCTGCTGGTACGCTTTACCTCGCCGCCAACCGCTACCAGGTGGATGACCGGGAGCCGTACGTTTTCAAGACCAGCGATTACGGCAAAACCTGGACCAAGATCATTACCGGTATTGCTCCCGGGCATTTTGCCCGGGCGGTTCGGGAAGACCCCGAACGGGCCGGTTTACTCTACTTAGCTACGGAGCACGGCGTTTACGTTTCCTTTGACGATGGTGAAAACTGGGAGTCGTTGCAGCTCAACCTGCCAGATACACCGGTAAGGGATATGGTCGTCAAAGACAACGACCTCGTTCTCGGTACCCATGGGCGCGGGTTCTGGATTCTCGACGATATTGGCCCGTTCCGGCAGTTGACCAAAGAGCGGATGGACGACGATGTCGTCCTGTTTGAACCAACTCCGGCTATTCGCGGCGTTTACGACGCGGTCGTGCAGTACTACCTGGCGGAGACGGTAGATTCGGTTACGATCACGATTACCGAGACTGGCGGAGCGGAAATTGCCCGTTTTACGGGCACCCAGCCCGTGTATGAACCCGACCCCAATCTGCCCTGGTGGCTCAGCGGCGGTTCATCGGTGCCCACTACTGCGGCCGGACTGAATACCTTCACCTGGGATATGCGCTACCCGGGAGCTACCACCTTCGAAGGCATGATCATCTGGAGTGCCCAGCCCGCCCGCGGGCCAAAGGCTCCTCCGGGAGAGTACCGGGTGACGCTTGAGGCCGGTAATTATTCCATGACCTATCCGCTCGTCATCGAACTGAACCCAAACCTGAAAGGGGTTACGGAAGCGGACCTGCAGGAGCAATTCGAACTGGCCAGTAAAATTCGTGACAAAACAACAATAGCAAACGAGGCCGTAATTGCCATCCGGAAAGTTCGCTCTTCGGTAGATGAGCGGCTGGGGGGACAGGATGACCCAAAACTGAAAGGGGAGGCAGACGAACTGCTGTCAGCCATGCGCGAAGTGGAAGAAGCGCTCTACCAAACCAAGAACGTTAGTAATCAGGACCCTTTGAACTTCCCAATCCGGCTCAACAACCGTTTTGCCTATCTCCGGAGGAGCCTGGAGCGGGGGGATGCCCGTCCGACGGACGGCGCTTACCAGGTGTTTGGGGAACTGACCGCCGAGTTAGACGGCCTGCTCAAACAACTGGACGGATTGATGGGAGCAAAACTTAACGCACTGAACAGCGCACTGGAAGCCCGGGGGCTCAAGCCGGTCAAAAAGCCGTAAACACCCTTACGTTGAGTAATGTGAATGGCAGTAAAGGCGGTGCTATTACTGCCATTCACATTAGCTGGTTGACGAACCGGAAAACCTATCGCTTTCACTTTCGTTTGGAAACGCATTACTCCAATCGATTTAGCCAAGAGTCCCCGCAAATGCTACAGCTTTCGCCAGCACTCAGATTACAACCGATACTAGCCGAAGACCATGCCCGCCATTTGAAACTGATGGAGCGGATCTATCCTCCAGCCTTTGCCTACCTGTGGCCGGATGCCGGAGCCTGGTACGTTGACCGGACGCATAATGAACAGGCCTTGGTGCGAGATCTGGCATCTCCCAATTCCCCGTATTATCATGTTTATTTCAAAGAGGCACTGGTTGGCATTTTTCGGCTGAAACTGGATGAGCCTTGCCCGGATTTTCCGGACAGGTCCGGCCTGAAACTCGATCGGGTATATCTGGATGATGCGGTAAGAGGAAAGGGCGTGGGATCTGCCTTAGTGGACTATGCCAAGGCAGAAACGCGCCGCCTGAATCGGGAGTTGCTCTGGCTGGAACGTATGGATACTAACGATGCTACTATTGGATTCTACCAAAAGTGTGGCTTTACGCGGGGCAGTGCTTTTCGACTGACTTTCGAATTAATGTATGCACAGTACCGGGGGATGCATCACCTTTGGTGGGAGGGGAGGTAGTCAAATAGTGGGTAGTCAAATAGTGGGTAGTCAAATAGTGGGTAGTCAAGTAGTCAAATAGAGGGGGCTATTATTTTAAGGTCTGCTTCGGCTCTACGGTAATCGGCGAGCCTTCGGCGAGGAAGACGGAACTTGGCTTTAGGTCGTTGAGGAAGGCGAATTCCGGGCCGTAGACGAGGCCATAGTCAACGTCAATGTGGTACTTGTGTACGGGGTACAATTCCCAACGGGGGTGGGTCACCTCGTATTCGTTGCTTTTCTTTTCATTTACTGCGGCGTAGCCCCAGTAATGTTCCGTGATAAACTCCTCTTCACTACCGTCGATAATCGGAACGGAGATCGGGGATGTCTCCAGGTGGAAAGTTTGCCATTTACCGGCTTTCTTCCACCCGTATTCCACGAGGTTAGACTCTTCTCCGTCGACCCAGCGGTGACGCATGGGCAAGGTCTGATAGTTCTCGTTGTAGACGGTGTTCGCAACGAAAGTGATGGCGGCTTTAGGGACGATCTCCCGAACGAACACTACGCCCCGTTTCCACTCGTCACCGTCTTTTCGTCGCACGTAAAAGCGAATGTTCACCTCCTCAAACTCTGTATGAAAGGGAATGGGGATGCCGAGCAGCCTTACTTTTTTAAACATAAAGCCGACCAGGCTTAGGTAGCACTTACCTCCCCAGAAGTCCAGTTCGGTGCCGAAGGGGACGTAGGGTTGTAGTATCGCCGGATCAACGGGGTAGTTAGCAAAGGCAAGCTTACGCCATTCGGCGGTAAGAAAAGACATGGAGAGGGTTTAACGAATTACTCGGGACAAGCTCTAAAGTAAGGGATCTGAAGGACATCCAATGGTTGGCTATGCCGCCACGACATTACACTGCATCTACGTCCGCGCCCAAAAGAAAGCCAGCGAGATAATGATAACTTCTCCTAATCCAACTATCTTGCAACCCGCAAACCTGCTTATTCACCACCGTACAATCCCGCAGATACGCTTTGAGCATTTGGGATACTCTTTTCGGACTTTCTCCCGGCTATGACCCTTCCGGCGAACCGTACTTCCGGTTTGGGCGCTACACAGATGCCTACAAGACCCCGGAAAACTATGCTGCCTGGGACCGCTCATTGGAGACCTTCGAAGAAGGGAAATACCTGGAAAGCGTAGAAGCTTTCATGGCTTATCTCTACGACCCCCTGGAGGACAACGTGAAGTGGAAAGCTGAGGAGGGGAAGCTGTACTTTGAGTTTTATCAGGGCAGTAAGCGGGTTACCGGCTTTGCGGATACGGAACAGCTTCGCGCCACGGCGGGCATCGCCCGCCTGGAATCTCCTAACACGGAGTTACTCCATCGCCTTACGGCGATGAACTACGAGATGAAGTACAGCCGCTTCGCGATCGATGATAGCGGCTGCCTTGCCATCGTTTTCGATACGCCGATTAACGATGCGAGCCCGTACAAACTCTATCACGCCCTTAAAGAAATGGCCTTGCGGGCCGATAAGCAGGATGATTTGCTGCTCGATGAATTCGGAGCATTCTTAAGCCCGACCGAGATCACGCACCTCACTGAATTGTCCGCTGAGGACAAACAGCTAAAGCTCGCGTTTCTTACTTCGCACATTCAATCCGTCATTGATTATCTGAGCAAGGGGAAGCTCGTTCCCGAAGAGCAACCCGGAGCGGTTGCTTATTTGCTCCTGGATATCGTCTACCGACTGGATTACCTGTTGATCCCGGAAGGCTATACCATGGAAGCCCTGGAGCGAATGCACCGGATGTACTTTGCCCGGGAAGAAGATCAGCCGGTCACCTTTAAGAACGTCCGCCTGCTGGCTGAACTCAAGCATTTGCTGCGCCGGGCACCGGAATCCTTCTCTGAGGAGCTCTATGCCGGGAAGTCAACCTTTGGCATCACCCTCCCGGCCAACCACGACCGGCTGACTAACCTGATTGATAGCGAGCTACCGAATATGGACTGGTACCAGGATAATGGCTACCCGGAAGTTGCTCAGGCAGTCCCAGGCTACATTACGGGCTATGCGCTGTTCAACTACGCAGTGCCTCCGCCGGATAAAGACCTGTTGCAGCTGTACTACCGGGTGTGTGAAAATGAATACTTCCGTAGCCTGGGTTTCAAACAACAGTTTGTGGATCGGGATGGCCGGCCGGCCCGCCGCGCGATCCGCGCGGCCATTATGGATATCGCCGAGCGGCATACAGACACCTATCCTCGTTTACGCCCGGCTATGAGCCAACTGAGCTTTGATAACATGATGAACTTTGGCCGCAGTTATCTGCGGATGGTCCGGGACCTCGACCTGAGCAAGCCGTAAATTAGTGGGTAGTGGGTAGCTTGCCGTGGCTATGTGAAAGGAGTAAATCTCCCTACTTTTTTCATATATGCCCCGTAATCGGGGTAATGCTGGAGTAGCAACTCCTCTTCGTAGGCGGCCTTGAAGTTAAACAGTACCAGTAGTCCGAGCCCGACCAGCAGGCGGTAGCCCGAACCTGAGTAGAGGCCGTAACCGAATGCAACCAGGATGATGCCGGTGTAAATCGGGTGCCGGGCCAGGGCAAATACGCCTTTGGTCGTTAGTTGGCCGTGGCGCACGGGCGTAGGAAAGGGGGACAGGGTAGTGTTGAGCTGTAGGAGGGCGAGGACGCAGGTGCAAAGTCCGGTAACGGCAATCGCTACGCCCAGATTTTGCACCCACCAGGGGAGTTCCAGGGGCAGCCAGCCAGGGTTCCAGGCGTAGGCGAGGAAGAGCAGGAACTGAATCGTGACATAAACGTAGTCTTTGGTGGTCGGCATATTAAGGCTGCGGTTGAGCCGCTGTTCGGGCAAATGATTCTCCTGTTTACTTGTCAGGCATTTTCAAATCTGCTTACGGATTTGACTTTTTTGCAGCGTAGCGGCTCAGCCACCACGCAACTCATTCGCCAGGGCCATGCCCCGGGCGATGAATGCCTCCAGGTCTAACTGGCTGTTGTCGATCACGATAGCGTCCTCGGCCTGGCGCAGCGGGCTATCAGCCCGCGTGGAGTCAATGCGGTCCCGCTCGGCGAGGTTCGTTGCCACCTGTTCCCGGGGGATGTCCAGGCCGCGGGCCTGGTTTTCGGCAAGCCGGCGGTCCGTGCGTACTATGGGATCTGCGGTGATGAACAGCTTGAGGTCTGCATTCGGGAAGACCACCGTGCCGATGTCCCGGCCATCCATCACAATCCCTCCGGTCTTGCCCATGGCTTGTTGTTGCGGAACGACCCAGCGGCGCACGGCGGCTACCGCCGCCACTGGCGAGACGAAGTCGGACACTGCTTTACCTCTGATTTCTGCTTCGACATCCTCTCCGTTCAGCAAGGCGTTGTTGGACCCCGGAACAAAGTCAACCGTCAGCCCTTCCAGGGCACCTGCGACCGCGCCCGCGTCCTCAAGATCAACCTGCTCGCGCAAAAAATGGAGGGTCACCATGCGATACATGGCTCCGGTATCAATAAACCGATAGCCTAATTGCCGGGCCATGGCCCGGGCCAGGGTAGATTTTCCGCAGGCACTGAACCCATCAATGGCAATAATGGGAAGACGGGACGAGGAAGTAGTTTCAGGGAGTGGCACGGGCAGTTGTTCTGATGTAGGAAGGGTAAGATAACCAGTGAGGACCGATAACGGAACAAGGTTAATGAAGGGAGCAGACATAACGAAGCCGATGGCTCGCGCCACCGGCTTGTTTTCGTTTTACCGGATGCTGTGATCCGATAAGGGGTTCACCTTTTAATACTCATCTTCATTGAAGAGGAAGTCGTCTTTTCGGGGGTAATCCGGCCAGACGTCGTCAATGGCTTCGTAAGCTTCACCTTCATCCTCCATCTCCTGGAGGTTCTCGATTACCTCAAGGGGGGAGCCACGGCGGATCGCATAATCAATCAGTTCGTCCCGGGTTGCTGGCCAGGGAGCGTCTTCGAGATAAGAGGCGAGTTCAAGAGTCCAATACATACTAACGCGATATTTTGCTACTTAAAAAAAGCCGCAACCGGGAAATTTGTTTTCTCAGGCAGGGGCGCAAAAGTAACAATTGGACGTTTTTTAGTTGCAGGAAGTCACGAATATATTGTTAGGTCCTGTAAATCAACTATTTGTATGTTCCAATGATCTGAAACTTTTTATCTTCATAGCCAGGAGGAATTCGTCCGATCCTGCTGGAATTGCGCGGCCCGGTAGGGTCGCAGAAGATGTAGCGCTGTCCGTTGTACTCGAAAGCATCCCCGCGGATGTCGTCACTGGCTACCGCAATTGTCAGGTGGTCATCGTAAGCGATGACGGCCATTGGTAAGTTGAGGAGGTCGCGGACGAGGGCAAAGAACAGTGCGGAACGATCTTCACAATCCGAAAAGCTATACCCGAAGAGCTCTTCCGGGACCATCGGCTTAGAGCGGCCGAAATATTCATTGTCCTCTTTGTAGTTGAAGGCAGAGCGGGTAAAGCTGGCTAAAAGTTCCAATTGTTGCTGTGGGTACAATGGGTGCAGTAGCTGCTTAAGTTGCGGCAGCAGACTTTTTTGCAAGGTTGGCGAAAGGGGCGTTTCGAGGTAACAATATTCACTAATGAAGGGGTAGTCAGACATGATGTCGACCATGGTCCGATCAAAAGTTACCTGGATGCGTTGCTCCGTTCCGTGAAAGTTGAACGTCATATCCCGTTCCGTAGGCTGGGGCGCCAGTACCGGCCAGTTACGGAGCTGGAAGCTGAAGGGGCGCCCGCGGGGGTTGGGCTGGTCCCGCAAAATGTAGAGGCGCTGGCGGCCGTCACAGCTGCCGTCCAGGCAGCTGATGTTGGCGTAGGGGCGCCCACCGGAGTCGATGATCGGAACCTCGAAGAGATCGTCGGTAGTGTAAACGTTGACGAATACCTGGTTGCCACGGTAAGTGAGGCGCGCGTCAAAACCTACGTCTATGAGCATGCTATAAAGCGTGATTTCCTGCGCATTTTGGCTGTTGGGTACCTGGTTGTAGATGACCTTGAGCGCATTACGTGCGAGCTTGGCGAACAAATAGTCGTTGAGCAGGTGTCGCTCTTTTGCCTTTAAAAGCGCATTAAGTAGCACTGCCGTTGGCCGCTGCCGCACCTTCCGGTAAGCAGCGCGAATACTCATGTCTGATAATTGGCGCGGCGTGCCAATGATCATACCGGGATCGTACTCCAAAGGAATTGGGTTGCTGTAAAACGGATGTTCAAAGCGGAAATAGTCAGCGGGGTTCCCTGACTTGTTTGGCGAACTGCCCAGTAGCGCCAGTGCCATAACTGCCAGCACGGCAAATTTGGAGAATACTGATTTCATCGTCTGAAAAGTAGATAGTTGGAAAGAGATGCTGGCTGGACCCTTAGGCTAATGTGTGTCCAATATACGCTTGTCAGACGTTAATAGTATGTTGGGAGGGTAGCTTAATGTTTTATTTGACGGCAATTGGCTGATTCGTCAAAATTATTAACGGTTGGTGGCTTGAGAACTGTGGAAGCAGGGCATAGGAATATGGCGCGCAGTAAGCACGGCGTACCCAGCTATTGCTTCTCGTAATAAGGCGGCTTTACCCTTCCAGAGCCTCGGTGGCAGCTTCCCATTTTTCCATTACTGCTTCCAGGTCAGCTTCTTTGGCCTTCAGCGTTGCGGTGGTCTTGTCTACCTGAGCCGCATCATTGTAGAAATTAGGGTCAGACATCTTCAGGTGGATCTTTTCGATCTCTTTTTCCAGGCGCTCGATCTTGCGTTCGGCGTTGCCTACATCTTTTTCCAGACGGCGCTTTTCCTCGTAGGAGAGGTTGGACTTTTTGGGCGCGGCCGCAGGTGCCGTGGAAGCGGCGGAAGCCGTGGAGGAAACCTTGCTTTTTTCCAGTTCAACAGCACGCATGTTGTCGAGCGCCCGGCGCTCGAGGAAGAAGTTAATATCGCCGAGGTGCTCATAGAGCTTGTGGTCCCGAAACTCGATGGTCCGGTCGGTAAGACCGGCGAGGAACTCCCGGTCGTGACTCACCACGATCAGGGTGCCGTCGTAGTCCATTACGGCCTGCTTGAGCATGTCTTTCGAGACCATGTCCAGGTGGTTCGTGGGTTCGTCCAATACCAATAAACTGAAGGGCCGGAGCAGCATGCAGGCCATGGCAAGGCGTGCCCGCTCTCCGCCGGAGAGGACCGATACTTTCTTGTCCACGTCTTCTCCACTAAAGAGGAAGGAACCCAGGATGTTACGCAGGCGTGTCCGCATCTCCGGCGGAGAAGCCTCTTCCATGGTTTCCAGGAGCGTCTTCTTCCCGTCGAGGGCATCACTCTGGTTCTGGGCGTAATAGCCGATGGTTACGTTGTGGCCCAGTTCAATGTCTCCGGAGGTAGCAGGCAGTTGGTCGATCAGTATTTTAGCGAGGGTGGTTTTTCCCTGGCCGTTTTGCCCGACGAAGGACACCCGGTCTCCGCGGTCAATTTTTAAGTCGACCCCCTGCAGGACTTTCAGGTCGCCATAGTTTTTCGTAACGTTCTTCGCCTCCAGCGTCACGGCGCCCGAACGGGGCGCCTTCGGGAAGCGCAGGTTCATGACGGCGTTGTTGGTTTCGTCGAGTTCAATCCGCTCGATTTTGTCGAGCTGCTTTTGCATCGACTGCGCCATCTTGGTTTTGGTGGCCTTGGCCATAAACCGGTTAATGGTCCGCTCTTTTTCGGCAATAACCTTCTGCTGGTTCTCGAAAGCGGCCTCAGCTTTCTCGCGGCGGTCGGCCTGTAGCTCCACGAACTTAGAATAGCCAGCTTTGTAGTCGTAGACCTTGCCCATATCAATCTCCAGCGTCCGGTTCGTGACATTGTCCAGGAACTGCTTATCGTGGCTGATGGTAATTACAGCTCCGGTATACGTACTCAGCCACTGTTCCAACCAGATGATGGATTCGATGTCCAGGTGGTTAGTGGGCTCGTCAAGCAGGAGGTAATCTGGGCGCTGTAACAGCATTTTGGCCAACTCGATCCGCATTTGCCAGCCACCGGAAAACTCGGTGGTTTGCCGGGCGAAGTCCTTTTGCTTGAAGCCGAGTCCTTTAAGTACCCTTTCTGCTTCGGCCTCCATCGTGATCCCACCGATCATGGCGTGGCGCTCGGTCAGGGTCGTGAATTCCTCCAGGAAATTGGCGTAAGCGTCAGATTCGTAATCCGTCCGCGTTTCCATTTCCTTGGTCATGTCGGCAATCCGCTGCTCCATTTCCAGGATGTGGGCAAAGGCTGTCAGGGTCTCCTCCATTACGGTACGTCCGGTAGGGAGGTCCATCTCCTGGTGCAGGAAGCCGAGGGTGCTGCCCGTAGGACGGGCAATTTTACCTTCGTCCGATCCCTGATCACCAGCTATGATCTTCAGCATGGTGGACTTGCCGGCCCCGTTGCGGCCGACCAGGCCGACCTTGTCGCGCGGCATAATGACGAAGGATACGTGGTCAAATAAGACCCGATCGCCGTACTGTTGGTAAATGCCGGTTGCGCTTAACATATAGAGGAATGATTCGTTTGGGGGCGCAAAGATAGTGCGTTCCAACTGGGGTTGGAAATTGAGGGGAGTTGCGTATGATCGAGGTGCTATGCGCGGAGCCAAGTCGTCCCGCCTGCGGAACGATAAACCCCTCACTTTGCTCAATTACTGCGTGATTTCGAAGGGCTCGGCGTCTATCACCTTAACCTTTGCTGTGCATCGGTACATCACGATATGCACACCGAATCGTGGCGACAGAACGTACTTCAAGAGAAGTTAGGGCTGATAAAAGGGTAGGGTGAGGCCGTTGAAACACGGTGTTCTGGGTTAATCTTCTATTGAGAAAACGTATATTTGAAGGGTAGGCAGCTGGCAATAACGCAATGTGTGATACTGGGTAAAGTGCGATATGATGTTAGCTGCGTTAGGCGAGACAAAAAGCAATACGAGATGAAAAATAATACAATTTTGAAATCCTTGACAATAGCTTTTTTGTGCATTAGTCTGATTTCATGTGGAGATGATGATATTAATCCTGAAATTGAATTTGGTATTTTTAAAGTAATTGATGATCGTACAGTTGAAATGAACGGAGAAATCACTAGTTCTACTTTAGATGACTTTAATGAGCTAATCGAGTCTTATCCAAACATCAATAAAATAAATATTGATGAAGTGCCAGGGTCAAATGATGATGATATAAATTTAGAAGTATCAGCAATAGTAAATCAAAACGATATAGCTACGCATTTGCTAAGTGGTGGATTAATTGCTTCAGGTGGAGTTGATTTTTTTCTGGCCGGAACTACTCGGACGAAAGGAAGTAATACAATGATAGGGGTGCATTCTTGGAGTGACGGAAGAAATGAAGCAACTGATTTTCCTCAAGGTGATGTTAATCACCAACCTTATATCGATTATTACAAATCAATAGGGTTTACTCAAGCCGAAGCGGAGTCCTTTTATTATTTTACCATTAATGCTGCTCCTTCGGCCTCAATTTATTACATGACAGAAGAAGAAATTGAACAGTATAAGGTATTAAAGCCCTAGGAGGCTGGTGAGAATAATGTGTCTACGGACCAATGGATCCTGTATACGGTCGCTACAGCGTAGTGGCGGCACCATGAAGCCACAGCGAAGCTGAAACCAATTGTAGACACGCTTTTAAATACTCACCCCCGGCAAGTACAAGACTTGCCGGGGGTGGATGCCTCACCAAAGAAAAGGATGGTGAAGCTATGCTAAGGTAGAGGTAGACTTAGCGGTTGCTCAAGAAATTAAGACTTTTTAATTGTGCGTCCCCGCATATTCAAACCGCGTATTGGCTTCGGTAATGGCTTGGTCATCATTACGTTGCTTAGCATCGATTACTTTACCGACAAAGAGGATGTGGTCCCCGTGCTCGGGATTCAGCATTTCAGCTAACTCACATTCGATGGATGCGACACCGCAGTCAAGTAATGGTGCACCGGATTTTCCTTCGGTATAGCTAACACCGTTGACTTGATTATTGGAGTAGTCTACATTGCTGTTTTCCGCGAATTTTTTGATCAGTGCTTCGTCCTGCTGGCCCAAAATGGTAAGGCTGAAGGCCTTTGACCGTCCGATGGTTTCGTGTAGGTTGCTTTCGCGCTGAATGGCAATAGTAATCATGGCGGGGTCGAAACTGGATTGGGTGGCCCAGCTTACGGTGCCAGCACTGACCCAGTCATTTTTCCGGGTGGTCAATTCATCTCCGTCTTTACGAGTGGCTACGATGTAGAAGCCGTAGGTTAATTGCTTTAAGGCTTGATTTATGGTATTTGGGTTAGTCATTATGTTGGGGTTTAGTTTTCTAAATACGAGGCTTTGCCTCACTGATAAAGCGTGCTGATTCCCGCTTATGTTCGTAAGCTTGCCAGTGTTGTTAGCATCATCTCTACTCCAATCCTGTCAGCTGTCCGATGGGCTGCCAACATGGATAGCCAGTTCTTGCCTGACGGCCGGAAACAAGGAACCAAGACTCATAGCTGATACTACTCACCGCATTTTGCTCAATTGCATGTTTCAAAGGGCCCTGACCGCTACATGATATGCATCGCTCAGACTTTTATCAGTCTATGCTGAACCTGGTTTACCTTAGTCAGTTGATAAATAGGTGGAGCCGATAGGCTTCGAATGAGCCAGTTTTTGGCGCTTCTTCCTAATCGACATAGCAACAATGAAATTACTGTATACCCTTTCACTGGTTTTTGCCGCTACTTTTTTGCTGGCCCAGTCGCCCTTACTTCATCACCCGTCTATTAGTCCTGACGGTAGCCAGATCGCCTTCAGCTACCAAGGGGACATTTGGGTTGTTCCGGCTACGGGCGGCGTTGCCCGCCGCCTGACGATTCATGAGAGCTACGAAGCGAGCCCTGTCTGGAGTCCCGACGGGAAAAAGGTCGCCTTCGTGGGGAACCGGTACGGGAATAACGATATTTTCGTGACCGATCTCAATGGTAGTACGCCCCGGCGATTGACGCACCACAGTGCGTCGGACAACGAACCTACGTGGCTCAATAACGATGAAGTGGTCTTTACAACCCGCCGCATTTATGCTCAGGTAGCGCGGATTCCGGAAATCTATAAAGCTAAACTGAGTGGTGGTACCCCCGTGCGCTATCAAGGTAGCCTGGGTGGAGCTCCGGCAACTTCGGACCGTTATCTGGCCTTTACGCGGGGTAGCTGCCGCATTAGTCGGGAAGCTTACCGTGGCCCTGCCAACCGGGACGTTTGGGTGTACGATAATAGCTCCGGTGACTACCAGCGGATTACCACCGATGAGGGCCAGGACCACGAGCCCGCCTGGGCTGGCGACCAACTCTTTTTTCTGAGCGCCCGTGACGGACGCTACAACCTTTACCGGCAAACGATAGGAGGCGAACGTAATCAAATCACTAAGTTCAAAGACTGGGGTATCCGTCACTACGGCCTTAGCGCTGACGGGAAC
This sequence comes from uncultured Lewinella sp., assembly GCA_964616365.1. Classification (GTDB taxonomy): domain Bacteria; phylum Bacteroidota; class Bacteroidia; order Chitinophagales; family Saprospiraceae; genus Neolewinella. The sequence continues at coordinate 22,567 of CAZTTF010000392.1, forward strand.
GCCATCGTTATTGAGCGAGGCGATAAGATTGAGTTGAGTACCAATGGCGGTAAGCGTTTTAGTCCCGTAAACATTGAGGTGAACCGCGATTTTAAGTTTTACCCTACCGAAACGACCACGGTGCGGGGAGGGCTGAATGAATTCGCCCTGTCGCCGAACGAAAAATACTTAGCAGTAGCCAGTAGAGGAGAAGTATTTTTGACCCCGAATGACAAAGAAAAGAGCCGGGCAGTAAACCTTAGCGACCATCCTTACCGGGACGGAAATGCCGCCTGGCTTAATGATACAACGGTACTGTTTACCTCTGATCGTCCCCTTGCCGGCGGTAAGAGAAAGGACGGACAACAATTGAATACGGCATTGCTACTCCGTCAGTCCAAAAAAGGAGAGAAAGCAAATCCCTACCTGGCCTTCAGTTACGATACCCGGGAGATTCTCCGCAAAGAGCAGTCCATCAGCGATTTCATGCTGTCTCCTGAGCGCGACAAGATTGCGGTGGTGTATGGCCGAGGAAAATTAGCCACCTATGATATTGATTCCGTCGGAAATATCAGCAATGAAATTGTGCTGCTTGATGGCTGGGATTACCCCAGCGGCCTGAGCTGGAGCCCCGATGGTAAATGGCTGGCCTATGGCCTGAGCGACCTCAATTTTAACGAAGAAATTTACATCCATGCTGCGGATAACAGTAAGGCGCCGGTGAACGTCAGCATGCACCCCCGTAACGATAGCAGCCCGACCTGGAGCCGTGATGGTAGTAAGCTGGCCTTCCGTAGTATCCGTAATAATGGGGATAACGACATCTGGTTCGTATGGCTGCGCCAGGAAGACTACGAAAAGACCCAGCGGGATTGGGAAGAAGCCGAAGACTGGGATGCTGAGGAGGACGAGGATGATAAGTTCCGCATCGATTTTGATGATATTCACGAGCGAATGGTGCAGGTTACCAGCCTGCCGGGCAACGAAGGAGCTCCCATTTTCGGTCCCGAAGGGGAGTACCTCTATTTTACGACAAACAACGGTAGTCGCGCTGGCCGTGAAGGCAATAGTGATCTGATGAAGATCAAGTGGGACGGCAGAGAAATGAAACCCTTGCTCTCGAATACACGGGTGTTCGCCCTTCAGCTCGATAAAAAAGGGAAGAAGCTCTACATGCTGGCGCGCGGAAAAGTGGCCAGTACCGGTTTGGACCGGGGCAAAGCCGTAGTGCAGAATATCGAAGGGAAAATGACCGTCGATCACCAGGCCGAACGAACCCATCTGTTGGAAGATGGATGGAACGCCCTCAACGCCGGGTTTTATGATCCGGAATTCCACGGCCGTGATTGGGTGGCACTAAAAGAAAAGTACCGCCCCTTAATGATGGCCGCCAGTACGCGTCAGGATTTTAGCACGATGTACAACGAAATGCTTGGTCAGTTGAACGCGAGCCACATGGGCTTCCGTAGCCGCAGCCAGGATGAAGACGTACAGCGCCAGCGTACTGGCTACCTGGGGCTTGAGCTAGACGAAGATGGCCGTATCAGTAGTGTATTGCCCGAAACTCCGGCAGACCGGCAGGGCAGCAAGCTGGAAGTGGGAGACCGTATTGTTGCCATCAACGGTAAGCGATTGGCCGCAACGGATAATCTTTATGCGCACCTGAATGGGCGCGCTAACGAGCGGACACAACTGACGGTTGAGCGTGACGGCAGCGAACAGGATATAATCATCCGCCCCTCTGGTTCGGTGAGTAATGAGCGCTATGAAGCCTGGGTACAGCAGCGTAAGGTGCTTACCGATCAGTACAGTAATGGACGTCTCGGCTATATCCATATTCGAGGGATGAACTGGCCGAGCTTTGAGCGATTCGAGCGGGAGTTGACCGCTGCTGGATTAGGTAAAGATGGTGTAGTAATCGATGTTCGTTTTAACGGTGGTGGTTGGACGACCGATATGCTCATGACCGTCCTCAACGTACGCCAACACTCTTATACCGTGCCGCGTGGTGCGGCAAAGAGCCTGAAACAGAACCAGCAATTTGCGGCACATTACCCCTACGGCGAACGCTTGCCCCAGGCGGCAATGACCAAGCCAAGCATTGCACTCTGTAACGAAAACAGCTACTCCAACGCCGAAATTTTTAGTCATGCTTACAAACAGCTTGGCCATGGCACATTGGTGGGGCAGCCAACGTTTGGAGCAGTTATCAGCACCGGAAGTCAGAGACTTATTGACGGCTCTACCGTGCGCATGCCTTTCCGGGCCTGGTACGTGAAAGCTACCGGCGAAAATATGGAAGGTGGTCCTGCAGTACCAGACATTATTGTCGAGAATGCCCCAAATGAAAAAGCCCTAAACGAGGATAGTCAGCTGAAGAAGGCGGTTGAAACCTTGTTGCAGGAAATGAAGTAGCCTTTTCCCTTTCGCTAGGTAATATTTACGGGCAAAAGTTATGGCTTGAATTGGTTAGGGTGCTCTAACGTCCGATCGCTTTGAGTCGTCTAACGAAGTATTAGGGCTGGTCGTCCGATGAATCCTTTCTTTTCCTTGAGCGCGCGCAGCGGGCGATAAAGTTGGAAAAGTTCGCCTGAAGACTATAGCCTGAAAAAAAACCGGCCCGGAAGCAATTGCTCCGGGCCGGCACACTCAATAGTCACACTTTTCACACTAATCGTTAAATCTCAGGTCTTACTTAGCCAATCGCGATTTGGCGTGGCGCCTTAGGTAGCGCCTCTTCACGCTTGGGTAGCGTCAGGCGTAGTACACCGTCAATGTAGGTGGCGGCAATGGCCTCGTCGTCTACAACTTCGTCGTTGAGCTTGAATTGACGGTTAAAATCTGCCAGTTTGAACTCCTTCCGACGGTAACTGGACGCTGTCGTTTCAGCAGCTTTTTCGGAGGTGTAACTGATTTCAAGCAGTCCGTCGTTGAGGGCAACGTTGAAGTTTTCTTTAACACGGCCAGGCGCCAGTACCTCTAACTCAAAAGCTTCGTCGGTTTCGGCAATATTGACAGCCGGACGGTAGGCATTTGCCTTAGTAGCGTAGTCGTCAAAGTAGCGGAAGAAGCTATTGGGAAAGGGGCGGTTGTAAGTGGTCAGTTTCATGGTTAGTTACTTTTCTTTTAGTTGTACGATGTTGTACGCCGCTTATCTGGCAAAAGGTGCGCCAGGAGAGAAAAGTAGAAAGTAAGGTGACAAAATTGCCGGTTTGTTTAAAACCGGGTGACAAAATTGCCGATTTGGCTGTTTTTATGTCGTTTTGGACTGTGTCAAGGCCGGTAGTAGTTGATTTGGTAGTGTAATATTTAGGCTTCGAGGCGTCCACTCTCTGAACAGCCGAGGATACCGCCAAAGGCTTTTACTTCTTTTCGCCGGGAAAAGAAGGCTCCGGCAGGGATGGGAGATGGAAAATCTTCATGGAGCAATAATATCCAAAGAGATGTGTCCTAGCCAGAGGCCAGATGGCTGAAAATCCAATTCACTTTGAGAAACGGTCAGGGTGAAAAAAACAGCCTCAAGAACCGCTACACAAAAATCCCCGCCAGCCCGAAGGCTGGCAGGGAAGGTATTGTCACGGAGAAAACCGCAGGGCGTGCTTTGGTGTCAACTGCTCTACCAACTGAGCTACGCGACCAATGGTCCCGGAGAGATTCGAACTCCCGACAGATTGATTAATGGATTCGAAGTAACGCCTTTACTCACTACCGTGAAGTACTCCCGGGGGGCGACGATCCCCCTTTGCTGCATAGAAAGTGCAGTGTCCTAACCATCGTAGACGACGGGAGCAGGAGCGTGAAGAAAGTAAAAGCGGGACGTTGCCGGAGCAACTAAAGGTTTCAAGCTTTCCTGAGTCCGACCCATTGGGCACGGACCCTACACGGAGTAACCCGCTTTTTCACTATCACGCACAAACCATTGCTGGTTTGCGATGGGATAATGGGATGGAAGGAGAGAAAAGTTGCGGCTGTGTTGCCTACCGCACCGTCCAGCCATTGCCAAAGCCCTCCGGCGGACTGACGAAGACCAACTTTCCTTCGGCATCTTCGGCCATCAGGATCATGGCTTCAGACAGTACTCCGGCCATCTTGCGTGGCGCAAGATTGGTAACACAGACTACCTGTTGGCCTACCACGTCTTCCGGCGTGTAATGCTTAGCGATGCCCGACACAACGGAGCGTTGTTCGTTACCGAGGTCAATGGTAAGGTGAAGCAGTTTACTTGATTTTTTGACCTTCTCGGCGGTGAGCACCGTTGCGGTTCGTAGATCAAGCTTCAGGAAGTCGTCGAAAGTGATTTCTGGTTTAGCCGGATCGCGGGGAGAAGCGCTGACGGTGGCTGCTGCTGCTTCAGCTTCGCGGGCGGCGAGTGAGGCCGCCATTTTATCCCGCTGTTGCTGGATGATGGCTTTGCGGGAAGCGTCTTTGCGGTCTTCGATTTTAGGGAAAAGAACGCCGGCCTCCCCCAGCTCATGGCCGGAAGGCAATAACGGGTGCCCGGCAGTGAGGGCGTCAAGCCCTAATTGCCAGTCGCCGTTGGTCGCCGGAGCCTGATTGAGGACAGCCCGGAGCTTCTCGGCGGAGAAGGGGATGAAGGGCGAAGCCGTCAGGGCGAGCGCAGCGGCAATCTGCGCTGACAAGAACATGGTCTCGGCAATGGCGGGGTCGTCGGGATTGGCTTTGTACAGCGTCCAGGGTGCAGCTTCCTGGAGGAAGGTGTTCCCGAAGGAGGCCAGCTCGACGAAGGTAGTAGCGGCTTCTTTGAAGCGGTAGGCTTCGATGTGGCGGCCGATAGCGTGCACGGCCTCCGCAACCTTATTCTGCACCTGCGTCCGCGCCTCCGTCTGCGGTACTTCCGGGACACTGCCACCAAAGTACTTATGGGTCAATACGGTTACCCGGTTGACGAAGTTGCCGAGCTTGTCGGCAAGGTCTTTATCGTGGTATTCCGTGAAGCCATCCCAGGTGAAGTCAGCATCCTGCTGCTCGGGGAGGTTACGGATCAATGCCCAGCGGAGGGCATCTTCATTGTTGGGGAAGTCCTTAAACTCATCAATGTATTCCTGGAGCTCAATGCCCCAGCCCCGGGATTTAGAGAACTTGTCTCCTTCAAAATTGAGGAACTGGTTGGCGGGCACGTTTTCGGGGAGGTTGTATTCGCCGTGTGCTTTGAGCATCGCGGGGAAGACAATGCAGTGAAACACGATGTTGTCTTTCCCGATGAAGTGGATCAGGCGGCTATCGTCAGCTTTCCACCATTTCTCCCAGTCTTCTCCATTTTCTTCAGCCCATTGTTTGGTGCTGGAAATGTAGCCAATGGGCGCATCGAACCAGACGTAGAGTACTTTGCCCTCGGCGCCTTCGACGGGAACAGAGATGCCCCAATCCAGGTCGCGGGTGATGGAGCGGGCGTGGAGGCCGCCGTCAAGCCAACTCATGCACTGGCCGGTCACGTGCTTCTTCCAGGCTTTAGGATCGTGGACTTCAACGCCGTCTACGGTGCCAGTCTGGATCCAGGTTTTTAACCATGCCTCGTGTTCGTCGAGGCGGAAAAACCAGTGTTTGGTCTCGCGCAACTCCGGCTGGGCACCGGTGATGGTACTTTTAGGATTGATCAGCTCAGTAGGGGAAAGGTCTTTGCCACAGTTTTCGCACTGGTCGCCAAAAGCCTTGTCCGAGCTACAATTTGGGCAGGTACCCTGGATGTAGCGATCCGCAAGGAACTGTTTTGCTTCCGGGTCATAGTACTGCTCGGTGGTTTTGACTTCGAACTGATCACCGCGGTCGAGGAGCTTCTTGAAGAAGTCCTGGCTAGTCTTATGGTGTAAGGGAGCGCTTGTCCGGTGGTAGTAATCGAAGCTGATGCCGAGGGCATCAAAGCTGCCTTTATTGAGGTTGTGGTACTTGTCAATGATGGCTTGCGGATCAATACCTTCCTTTTTTGCCCGCAGCGTAATGGCAGCGCCATGCTCATCGGAGCCACATACCCAGAGTACTTCTTTGCCCATCAGCCTGAGGTAGCGGGCAAAGATGTCGGCGGGCAGGTAGGCCCCCGCTAGGTGCCCCAGGTGAAGGGGACCGTTAGCATAGGGTAGGGCAGAGGTAAGTAAGGTGCGCATGGCGTTCGGATTTACCGGGCTGATTTAACAGCGCGAAAGTACGGGATACCGAGGAACGCCCGGGACTGGAGCGAAAGTTTTTATAGAATCCACTTATTTGCTGCCGGACATCATCACTATGGCGGGGCCGCAGGTGCACAGCACAGATACAAAAGGCAGTGTGCTTGCCAACTGGGATTAATACTTGTGTAGTCTGTTGTAAGTAGCGTTCTTTTTATTTCGCCGCAAAAAGATCAGCAGTGCCGTCAAGGCGAACACGACCAGACCTATCCACAGGAAGGGTGTTTCCCAGATGGTGGGATCTGATTTAGTGGCAGGGCCGTTCACCTTATAGGGAGATTCCTTGTCGGCCTGTGCTAGCAATGGAAGCGTACTTAGTATAAGGGCTAGCAGGGTAATTGGTCTTTTGATTAACTTATTCATGGTGTTGGGTTGGAATAATAAGCCACATCAGATGTTATCCGGTGTGGCTTACTATTTGGAAATGTTGGTTAGTACGGACTATGCCTTTTTGCGTCGCGTCACTACAATGAGGATAGTAACGAAAGCGGCAATACCTAACCATAGATATGGGTTTTCGTACCATTCTGTCTTATCGATGTCGATGTCAATCAGGGCGTCTTGTGCCCTGATTGGCAGAAGCATGGTGCTAAGTAGCATCAGGCAGGTAAGGATCGTGTATTTCATTATGTCTTTTATTGCTTTAGCGGATATGAAGCTGTACATGTTCGGCTGGCCCGATGTATTAACGATCACTGCGTGCTACTTCAGAAGTGAGCTTAAGCACCTCCTGTCCGTCTTCCTGTTCAATGAGTAGCGCTTTGTCTTCTTCATTGCCGTTCCGCGTTACGTCATTCCCGTCTATCGTACGGGTTACCTTTCGAGCATAGGTCGCTTTTACTTTCCCTGATGCAGTCCCTTGTCCCCAATTCCATACCACCTTTGTGCCTTTGCGTATCATTTTTTTATTGGCGCAACCCGTGTTGCTTAGACGATGTTCGGTTGTTGCTGAGAGGAAGCTATTGTGCAGAATATTTTTGATAAGACCGAACAAGCTAGTTGTTGGGAAGGGTTATAGGAATGAATCAAAAACAAGTTAAAATGAGTGCATTTACAGATAAATTATCAGGAAACTGGAACCAGATTAAAGGTGAATTGAAACAGGAGTACGGTCAACTCTCAGATGATGATCTAACCTACGTAGAGGGGCGTGAAGATGAACTGCTCGGACGTCTCCAGCAGAAGCTCGGTAAAACCAAACAAGAGATCAAATCCTTCATTGACGGCATTGGTAGCTAGTCCGATCTTAACCGAATTTTTAACCCAAAAACATAAAAACATGACTTTTAGAACATGCTCTTTCCTCTTACTATTCTTTTTTTCCATTACCTTCTATTCATGTGAAGACGGTCGATCTGCAGAGGAGGCCGTGGAAGACGCCACTGAAGAAATGGTGTCTGATGCGCGCACGGAAACTGAAGCGCTCAATGCTGAACTCGTAGAAGCGCGCAATGCAATTGATGCGCGTATAGCGCTACTCTCCCAAGACCTTGATGAGGCAGGGGATGATGCTCGTGAAGAAATTCAGGAAAGCATTCGGGAACTTAAGGACTACGGTAGTGATATTGATAACCGCATGGATGAAATAGGCCGTGATATCAATAGTGGCTGGGATGAGTTCAAGCGTGAGACGAAATCAACGCTTAAAAAAATTGAAGCGGAAATTGACGAAGAAATTCGTGATTAACCCGTACTACAAATAGTCTCTTTATCGATGACCCGGCCATTTCTTTGGTCGGGTCTTTTTATACTAGTACCATGCCAGCCCTAAATGTAAAAACCAAAGTTGTCGCACCTGATTTGAGTTGGACGCGTCGCCGCTGGGGACGTGGGTTTCAATACTTTGATGAAGAAGGACAAAAGATCGTGGATCCCGGCGTGTTGCGAAAGTTGAAAAAGCTTGCTATCCCCCCGATGTGGAGTGAGGTGAAAATCTCCAGGTTTCCAAGGGCCAAGATCCAGGCAACGGGGAGAGATCTCAAGGGAAGAAAGCAGTATCGTTATCATCCTGCCTGGATTCACCAACAGCAAAGGCTAAAGTTTAAGCGCTTGCGAGCGTTCGGACAGGCGTTGCCCAAACTTCGGGCAAAAGCATTTAGGGCACTGCATACTAAGGGCTGGACGCGCGAAAAGGTACTGGCTTTGATGGTGTTAATACTGGATCAAACTGGAATACGGATTGGAAACCGGCAATATTTAGCAGCCAATAATACCTACGGGTTAACAACCCTCCGCCGCCGACATCTAGACCATGAGGATGATGTTTTGATATTTAATTTCAAGGGAAAAAGTGGAAAAAGCCGCGAGGTGAGAATCGAAGAGCCAAGGCTTGTGCCATTTATCCGAAAAGCTGCTGAACAGCCAGGATATGAGATTTTTCGTTTTCGTAACCCTGCAGGAGACTGGGAAGCTGTTGACAGTGAGGACATCAATTCCTATATCCATGAAAACCTGGGTAAAGCTTTTTCCAGTAAAGATTTTCGGACCTGGGTAGCCAACCGGTCACTGGTAGAGCTACACGATACGGCGCTTGAGGTGAAACAGCGTAAGCCAAGAAGGTCGCTCAAAAGGATTCTTGTTCGGTTAGTCGCAAACGAACTTGGGAATACTCCCGCGGTGTGTCGAAGATCATACCTGCACCCGGAAGTGTTAGATGTCATAGCGTCAGATAAGCAGCCCGGGGCTAATTCTGTTAGTGATGCCTGGCAGGCAGCTCATACTCCCAGTGAAAACTATTTGTTGCGGGTGTTGCCTTAGAGAGGATGTATAATTGACTGATAAGATCGTACCGAACACCAATTGCGGGGGGGAGGTTATAGCTCCATGAGCCAAGAAAGAAGATTTACGTTTAATAATGGTAAGTTGTCGGATGTGTTTCGACAATTAGAGGAAGTGTTGCAGGTGCAATCTGTTATCGATTGCCGGCGGAGTCATCTTGATTTGGGTGTATTGGGTGAGATAATGCTTTACGAAGATAGCACTGGTATTGACAGTCTCATCTTTCGATTTGAAAAGCAGGTAGCCTGGAATTTTGAGTTTACCGGAGCATCCCCTGCCACGATTAATTTCTTTTCAGTAGCAAAAGGAAACCTACGTCTCGAAGGCGAAGGTCAGCGGTTTAGTGTAGCACCACTCCAAAGTGTCATTCATGGAGGTTTTGGACATCATGCCTTTTCCATGAATGTTTTTGGAGAAGAAAAAGTGCTATTCGCAATAACTGCTCTCAATAAGCGTGTCTTCTTCGATGATATGGATTGCGAAACCTTGGACATTCCCGAGAAATTGCTGAAAGTTGTCGAAATGCTAGAGGATGTTGAGCCAGGGTTTCTTTTCCGGGATATTTATCATCTCCCGATTGTAAACGCATTACAGGATATTGTTCAGCAAGAGAACAAGGGCTTACTAAATAGCACGTTTGCCGCCGCGAAAATTCATGAGATGCTCTTTTTGCAGCTCAATGAATACAAAAGACAAGAAGGAAGTGCCTCTCGCCGTCTGGTGCGGCAACAGGATCGATTACAGATGATTAAAGATGCAGAAGAGATTCTAATTAGCCGGCTGCAGGACCCTCCAACCATTCCGGAGTTAGCTAGAATGGTGGGTTCGAATCAACAGTCTTTAAAACAGGGGTTCCGTCAGGTCTTTGGCGAAACGATTAACCAGCACCTTAATAACAAACGACTGGAACAGGCTGGGATTCTGATTCGTGCCGGCGAGTTAAGCCTGCGGGAAGTAGCAATGGAAGTTGGTTACAATAATCCCGGATACTTTTCGCGTAGGTTTCGTGAAAAGTATGGCGTATCGCCAAGGTATTTTAGTAAATCCGGTCAATAAGAAACGAGCCGGTATCTACAGCCCTGCCTAGACGCAGCGTGCGCGGACGCAGGAGCCATAAAGTTGGCGAGGTAATGTTTATCTGGTGGAGCTAACATCGCTTCTCTATTATTGTGAGCGTTAGAGAAAAGCTAGCTTGTCCTGTGGGAGGTAGCGTAAACCTAATTGACTTTCTAGGTAACTTGACCTGTGGGAGAGTAGGTACGCTGACCTATCGGGTAGCAGCTTCGATCTTTTCCCGGATCCGGCGCTTAGAGATAGGGCCAGTAAAAAGGTCGATAATCTCCTGGTCGCGCAGCAACAAGGTGGTTGGTACATGAGAGAGGCCTAATTCACTAAATAGTTGCTGAGATGACTCAATATCTACTTCGGCAACCAATAGGTGTTCATTCTCAGTATTTATCTGTTTTAGAGAAGAGGTCAGTATTCTCGATGATCCGGACCATACTGCGGTAAATGAAACAATCACAAGTTGTTCTTTACTTTTTTCTAATAGCCTTGTGTACGTTTCATTAAGCATTCATCGTCACTTGATTCGGGAATTACCCTTCAAGGGTTCTAATTTGTAACCCGGAGACTGAAGAGTAGTTCGGTCTTAGGGTTTTTATTGTGTCTGAAAAGTAAAATAGTTGAATAGCGACCTGAACCTGG
>CAZTTF010000393.1:0-21088 GCA_964616365.1 uncultured Lewinella sp.
ACCTAAGCCCTACAGAAATAGGCCAATATTTCGAAGACCTCAATTTTGCTGGAGGCGCATACCTGCGTTACCGCCCAACCTCCCGGTTCGGAGTACGGGTTAACGGGAATTTTGGCCGCATCAGCGGTGCTGAAGAAGCCATGCTTCCCACAGGAGTAAACAATGAGAGAGCCCCCGTGAACCTCAGTTTTCGTAGCCAAATCACAGAATTCAACTTGGTAGCGGAATATGATCTTTTCTACCTGGGCGACTACAGCTACAACTACACGGCATTTTACCTCTACGGCGGGATCGGCGTATTAAGCTACAACCCACAAACGGAGGTAAATGGTGAGTTTGTAGACCTGCAACCACTGCGTACGGAGGCTCAGGGTCTCGACCTCAACAACCCTGAATACGCAACAACTCCCTACGAGCTTACGCGGGCTGTTGGCGTCTTCGGCGGAGGTATCCGCACCCGTTTTGCCGGCCGGATTGTTCTCGGCCTAGAAGTGGGGATGCGTTTCACCGGATCCGACTACCTTGACGATGTTGGCTTCACCCAGATCACTTACGCTGATGTCATCAGCGGCCCGGGCGGCACCCTTGCCGGCCAGTTGTCTAACCCCGCAGTTACGAACCCAACTGAAGTTGGTCCTGCATTCAACTACCGCCGTGGTGGTGAATTCAACGACTACTACTTTGTTGGTGGCCTGACGCTCGGCATCACCATCGGAGAAGGAGGTAGCAACAAATCTGGTTGCTATAACTTCTGAATCTAGGGTGTTCCGTCAGTATTTACTGGGTTCCTCAAGGAACCCGGATAACCTATCCGACTTGTAGGGACAGGGCATGCGTTAGCATTTTCACCCCAGAAAAACCCCAAAATGCCCCCTTCAGCTTCCATACTGAAGGGGGCATCTTCTTTGATTCCGGTTAGCAAAAACTAACCCACTATCTAAAATCAGGGTCATTTCCAAAGGGATCGTCAGACAGGAAAAGCGTATCACGTCCTCCTTCTAACAAATCGTCATTACCACTGGAGTAGGCTTCACAATCGAGTTCAATGCCAATGTCTCCCCGGGGCTTGAAGAATTCGCGGGAGGTATCCCAAGCAACCGCTTCATCATTCTGAGCAGCTTTTACGAACTCACGAAAGAAAGGCTTCGCCATGTGGGAGCCGCCGCCAAGGCCGAGGCTACGGAAACGAATCCAACGATCATCTCCCCCAACCCAGGTTCCTACTACCAGCTCGGGCGTAAGGCCCATATACCAACCATCTGTCTGATCATTAGTGGTCCCCGTCTTTCCACCAATACCTCCCTTGACGCCGCGCAGGTTACCAACAGAGGCCTTGCGCAGCATGTCTACCATCACGTAATTAGCCTGGGGACTGATAGCCCGGCCTTCTTCCGGTATGGATTTGTAAATCGTTCTGCCCGAGCGATCAGTGATCTTAGTTAAGAAAATGGGCTTATTGTAAATACCGTTGTTGCCAAAGGTGGTGTAAGCACCAATCATTTGCTGCACCGTTAAGTCTACTGACCCCAGTGCGATGGACGGGGCATCTGGAATGTCCTCCTTCGGAATTCCCATGCGGGAGACCATCGTACGTACCGGCTCAGTGCTTCCCATTTCCTGCATCAGGTAGGCCGAAACCGTATTGACTGAGTTCTTGAGACCATGGTAAAGGTTCATGAATTCTCCGCTGTATTCGTCGTTCGCGTTCCTGGGTGTCCATTCTTTAAGGAGCGAGAAACTTCCATCTCCCGGAGCGATTGTCACGGGTGCATCCAATACTTCAGAGCAAGGGCTGATGCCGCGCATACCCACCGACGCTGCGTAGATAAACGGCTTAAAGGTGGAGCCTACCTGCCGCTTGGTGGTGGCGTGGTCAAATTGAAACCACTTAAAGTTAGAGCCGCCCACCCAGGTACGTACAAAACCCGTTGTGGGTTCCACCGAAATACTACCAATCTGCAGAATCATTTTGTGGTAACGCACACTATCCAGCGGCGTCATGGTAGTATCCTTCTCCATTTTCGGGTTATCGTAGGTAAACACCCGCATCTTGGTCGGCGTATTAAAGTCTTTTTCTACGCGTTCCTGCATCGTCTCCCACGCATTTTTCAGACCAGTAAATTCCGGTAACTGCATTACTGAACGATACTTATCAGCCAGTTTCCTGCCAATCATGTTTCGCCGTATGAGGTCTTTGATCACTCCGGCTTTCTCAGACTCGGCAACCATCCGGCTGATCTCCCGGTCATCGGTATTGAACCGCAGGTCACTTTTCTTACCAATCTCGTCAATCACCGGCTGCAAAATCTTCCTGCGTAAGCGCTGATAGCGATCCGACTGTCTCAGGGCTTTAGTCAGGCTCTGCTCCCGGATATTTACGGGGATTTCCGTTTTACTATACGGACTCTCGTAAGTCCAGGGGTCTTCTTTACGCCAGTGGCGGAAAAACTCCTCCTGAAGCTTCGCCATATGCTTTTCCGCTTGCTCTTCAGCGTGGCGTTGCATGTGCGGATTGATGGTCGTATGGAAAGTCAAACCGTCCTTGTCGATATCGTAGCGTTCTCCGTTAGGCTTGAGGTACTGCTCCTGGCTGAGGATTTTTTTAGCCTCCTCCTTAAGTACCATTCTGAAATACGGAGCCAGGCCGTCGTCGTGCTTCTGTAAAGAGTAATTGATACCAAGCGGCAAAGCTGCGAGCGAGTCCACTTCTTCCGGCGTCAGCAAGCCGTTGCGCTCCATTTGAGCGAATACCTGATTGCGTTGATTGGTTACACCCTCCGGGTTACGCAGCGGGTTGTAGAGGGAGGAGTTTTTCAACATACCTACCAGTACTGCCGCCTCGTGGAGGTCCAATTCTACAGGCTGCTTCCCCCCAAAGTAATTTTCAGAGGCAGCGCGTACGCCCTGCGAGCCATTGACAAAGTCATACCGGTTCAGGTACATTGCAATGATCTCTTCCTTGGTGTATTTGCGTTCCAGACGTACAGCGATAATCCATTCCCGTAGTTTCTGGAATACCCGTTCGACAATATTCTTACTGCCTTCCCCTCCTTCGGTAAAAAGTAGCTTCGCCAGCTGCTGGGTAATTGTAGAACCGCCTCCGGAGGAACGTTGTCCGAGGATACCGGTCTTAACCACTGCACGACCAAGCGAGCGCCAGTCGATTCCGCTGTGTTCGTAGTACCGTTCATCTTCTTTAGCGACAAGTGCCGTTACGATATGTTCGCCCAGTTCATCGTGGTCCACCATGACGCGGTTCTCCAAAAAGTACCGGCCCAGCACCGAGCCATCATCAGCCAGAATACGGCTGGCCTCGTTATTCTGGGGATTTTCCAGCTGTTCAACGGAAGGAAGATTCGTGAAACTGAGGCCAAAAAAGAGGAGAATCACCAGTAATGGTGCCAGGAAAGTTAGCCGCCAAAACCATTTGATGGTTTTGCGGTGACCTTCGTGCTCGATATCGCCAAAGAAAAAGTGCTTAATCTTATTCATGAATGCCTGTTTTAACCGCTCAATGGTAGAAAACGATTACGGGGCGAAGATCGGTATAAAAAGTTGGATGATTCACCTTAGCGAGTATTCGCAGCCAAAGAAGTAGTATTTGCAGCAGTTCAACGATCTCTTTGTTTGCTCCTATATATGGCTTCGTTTTACCCCATCCCCTTTCCAGGGGAGCTACTAAAGCCCAGAGGATAAAGCACGACCTGTAGGTAGTAGAAAATTTAGTGCACTACTTCCTAACTTCCCTTAGAACTACCTGATCAACCAACAGATTATTTTCTTCCCAAGCGTCCTCTGCAACCACCCATCTGGCATTAAGAACCGACCGGTTGGTGGCCCTCCGAAGGGCGTCAAGAAATGAATACTGCTTGAGCCAAAACGAGGCTTCCCTTAACCATCCAGATGACCAGTACCTGTCGGTGGTGCACAGAGCGGGAAGCGTGCGGTGAGTTTATTCATTTTAGCTTTTCGGAGGGTTACCGACCGATCAGTCGGGACTTAAGCCAAAGGCTTTTGCTTCTTTTGGCCTCAAAAGAAGGGCAACACGGCAAGCGCTGTTTTTTTGTGTGGGGAGAGTAGTCCAGGGGAGAGGGGAGATCACGTAGCACTGATTTGCAGTTGATTTAATCAACGCAAATAAAAAATTTCTGGCATTCATCTACAGTCGTATAGATCTCTCCGCAATCAACACTCCGCGACATTGGCTACGAAAAGCGGCTAACTACAGGTTCTTCCCGGCGGGCTACCAGAAAGCAAGTAATTACACGGCGGCAAAAAAAATGGCCCGGAGCACAACTGCACCCCGGGCCAAATCGCCAGCTATTTCGTCGCTGGTCGGGTAAACTATTTCACCTTGAAGGCGGCAGAGGCGGTTGTTCCTTTCACCTCAATCTCAGCCGTGTAGCTGCCTGGGCGAAGGTAGTATACACCATTATCCGCTGCAGATACTTCAATTGCTTTAGCGTCAGGCTTACGGTCAGCGTTCAGTAAAGTCGCAATATGATCCGCTGCGTCGGCAGCGAAGCTCATGTTGTAGGGGATCACATTTACTCCGGTGGTTAAGTCTACCTCCCGAGAGAAAATCACTTCTCCTTCACTGCTCTTTATCCGTAGCGTAGCACCTGCGTCCGCGGCTGGAAGGTATACCTTGAAGGCTGTTTCCGGCTCGAAGGTCTCCATGTCAAAATTCTGACCACCAAACCGGGGCGAATAACGCAAATTGTTCGGTGCCACAAAGGTCAGGCCGGGCTCGTCGGTAGCCGCAGTCTGCAGCAGGGAGACATCACCACGGTAAAGGCTACGCCCGTGCGTAGCTACGATGATCTCTTGCGCGCCCGGGTGCACTTCCACGTCGTGCACCGCCACCGCCGGCAAGCCGTTGCTCATGGCAGCGTAAGTCGCTCCCCGGTCCAGACTGAAGTACAAGCCGTGGTCAGTAGCCACGTAGAGCAGGTTGCGGTTTGTCGGGTCTTCGTAAATGGTGTTGACGGACTCGTCGGGCAGGTTGTTGCTGATGTCCGTCCAGGTGTCTCCCATGTCTTCTGACCGGTAGACATATGCCCGAAAATCATCATTGCGGTAGCCGTTTAGGCTCAGGTAGACCACCTCCTTGTCGTGCTTACCCGCAACGATGCGGCTTACCCACAGGTCTTCCGGCAGGCCAGCACCCAGTTTTTCCCAGTTGGCACCGGCATCTCTGCTCCGGTAAATCAGTCCGTCGTCTGATCCCGTATAGATCAACCCGAATTGCAGCGGGCTTTCATCAATATTCGTCAGGGTGCCGTAGGCGACATCTCCTTTCTTACCGCCCTGGGTCAGGTCGGGACTAATTGTCTCAAAATCCTCGCCTTGGTTGAAGCTCCGGTGAACGTGGTTGGAGCCCATATAGAAAATGTCCGGAGCGTGCGGACTGAGCAAAATCGGGCTCTCCCAGTTCCAGCGGTACGGCCGTTCGCCCAGTTCATGCTTGGGCGTCAGAAAGGAGCGGGTACCGGCTTTGGGATTAAGACGAAAATAGTTTCCGTACTGGAAACCAACGTAGACTGTCTCATTGTCCCGGGGGTCGACCTGCACTTGCATCCCGTCGCCTCCGAAGAGTGCGTCGTAGGGATACTTACCGTTCTGCATCCATCCCGGGCTCGCTTCGTAGTCATGTGGTCCCCGCCAGGTGCCATTATCCTGTAGGCCACCGTAGACACGGTAACCGTCCGGGTGATCATCCACGGCAACATCATAGAATTGGGCAAGCGGTGGCGCATTACATTTCAGCCAGTTCTTACCTCCATCGTAACTAATATTGATACCACCATCATTACCATTAATGATGTGGTCTGGTCGGTCCGGATTGATCCAGAGATAGTGGTGGTCGGCGTGTACATTGTCGCCGTTCGCCCCCTTCCAGGTCTTACCCATGTCCTGCGACTTGATGATGGGAACCCCCATTGCATAGATGGTCGACGGGTCATTCGGGTGCACCGTGATCTGCCCAAAGTAGTAACCGTAAGTGTTGTAGAGGCGGGGTACGTAGTCTTCGTGTGTCCGTTTCCACGACTTCCCAATATCGGTTGTGTGGTAGAGTTCAAACCCTTTCACTGGTGTATCAAACAGCAGGCTATTGGCGTCTTCGAGGTATTCCACCAGCTGCTGGGGGCTGAGCTCATCAGCCGCCACTTTTTTGCGAATAGCTTTTGCGTTAAGGGCACGGGGAAAGCCGTTGCTCCGCAAGAAATCATTGATCAGGTTATCCTTGGTGGCGAGGAAGGCGGCCTTGTCCATCGCGCGGAGGTCGTTTTTCGTCAGCGCATCTCCGGGATCATCCAGTTCTTCGGCAGACTTCCGGAAATAGTTATCAATACTAGCGAAGAGGTGGCGCTTGCCCTTCGCATCGTAGCTCACGGCCAGGCCAATGCGGCCGCCACCTTCGCCGGTGGGGAAGCCAACGGCTTCCGTCGTGATGCGCTTCCAGGTTGCACCGCTGTCTTTACTGTGCCAGACACCGCTTCCGGGGCCAGACTCCTTAAAATCCCAGGCCCAGCGTTGGCGCTCCCAGGTCGCGGCAAATAGCTCGCGGGGTTTCCGGGGGTCACGAATGAGGTCAACCACGCCGGTTTTATCATCTACGAAGAGGGTCTTTTTCCAGGATTTTCCACCGTCCGTGGTTTTGAAGACGCCCCGTTCAGGGTTAGTACCGTAGAGGTGCCCGAGGGCTGCTACCCAGACAACGTTGGCATTTTTCTGGTCGACCACTACCCTACCGATGTGGTGGGTTTCTGCCAGTCCAAGGTGGGTCCAGCTGGCGCCACCATCGGTGGAACGATAAACGCCGTTTCCGGCGTAGGAGCTGCGACTGGAATTTACTTCTCCCGTACCCACGTAGATGGTTCTGCTGGGCCAGTGCACGTCCAGAGCACCGATGGTCATCACGGGTAAGTCGTCAAAAAGCGGGGTGAAAGTGATCCCGTTGTCTTTGGTTTCCCATACCCCTCCACTGGCGTAGCCGACGTAAAAATTGGTGGGGTCCTTTGGGTTGACGGCAACGTCAGACACCCGGCCGCTCATGATGCTTGGCCCGATATTGACCAATTCCAGTCCGGCAGCGGGGCTGTTTTGCTGTAGCTCAAGGCGTTGCTGATAAGCCTGCTCCCGTTCCGACGCACTGGAGGATTTTTGGGCGCGGACGCTGGTGCCGAGCAGGATTAACAAGCAGAAAAGTAGAAACGTATTCTTTTGCATAGTGTGTTTTGATCCGGTTAAGAAGGGGAAGATAGTGCTTTAGTTAGCTAAAAGGTGATTCCGGGGCATATCCAAGGCAACTGATAAGAACTGCACCGGGCGCCCAATGCAGTAGTAGCGGCTTTAGCCGCTAACTTGAAAATCAAACTGGCGGCTAAAGCCACCGCTACACTAAGTTGCCTTCACTCGTGCGTACGGCAAACCATTCCCGAAAAACGCCGAAACTACGCCGCTGATAGTGTTATCGCGCGCTACAGACGACAACCGTCACGTTGAGGTTTTATGATCCCATCAAAATATCTTTTCTCGGTTATCGCCCTCGTCTTGGTATGGGCCACTAGCTTATTCGGCATCTATAACGTAGCCGTTAACAACAGCCATCAGGAAGGAATTCATGAACAACGAGCACAAACCTACTCTCAACTATTTGCCACACTTGATGCACTCGCCGAAAGCAATAGGCTAAGGTTTTACAATATGTTACGAGAAGATGCAAGCGGGAAGTACGACCCAATCCTTCCGGTAATCGATCAAACAAATGAGCTACTCCTGAAGTATCGCAAGCATATAGCAGGCATTAAAGCCAAAACAGAGCATGCTAATTTTCAACCCCAAGAAGCTGAGCAACAATTAAGTCAGTCCCTTGCATTATTAGAGGACGTGATGGCACAAACAAAGCTAATCAAGCGTAATCTGTTCGATAAGCACAAGGAGCAATTCGATCTCAATCCTGAAGATGTAGAGCATTACTTTTACGACCCTTCCGTATTCAAGGAAGTACTACTGACATTTTCATCGGCAAAGCCAGGCAATGTGCAAGAATTTACAGACCTGCTGACGTTAGTCGAATTATACCTGACTCAATCCATTTATAAGCAACAAGACGACCTGATTACCATCAGCGATACATTCACTCTTATATGTGATTTCGGCCCTAACCTCATCCCTTTACCAACCTCAACAGCACTGCAGCAAAATCAGGCGACACCGGTCAATTTTAAAATGTGGCAGCGCCCGGAAGTGTCTATTGAAAACATACAACTGGTCATACGTGGAGATACCTTGACTGCAGCAAATAATGGTTACTTTGAAACCTATCTCTCCGCTTCGGGTACCGGCTACCATACTGAAACTATTACCTCAATTGAACGAAACCCAATTACAGGTCTTTCGAGCAGCTGGGAATTCGAATACTATTTCGAGGTTCTACCGGAGAAGTAATTAGGAACCTAAGCTATCCATCCATTTGGGTTTGGCTGCCCTGACTCGTGCGTATACCGGACACTCTTCTCCGTGTGCACCGGGCAGGTAGCCCGAACTCATCAGGAATTCGTTGGTTATCTCTCCGCCCGTAAACTTGAAAGTCTTTTTAAAGTGCTTTACCCATGCTTCCCTGGTCATGGGATGGTGGTAATTTAACCATTCCCGAAAGGAGCCGTAGTCTCGCTGCAAAAGCAGGATTTGGTTGGCATTATGGATGGCAGCGTTGATTTTTAGTTTGTTCCGGATGATGCCGGCGTCCGCCATCAGGCGCTCCCGATCGGCTGCCGTAAAGGCAGCCACCCTGGCCACGCTAAACCCGGCGTAGGCACGCCGGAAGTTGTCCTTCTTGTTCAGGATCGTCGACCAGGACAATCCGGCCTGGTTAATCTCCAGCAGTAACCGTCCAAACAACTCGTCGTCGGACAATATCGGAAACCCATATTCGTGGTTGTGATACTGTACATGGGGGTTGCTCTCCGGCAACCCCGCAACGTAAGCGCAATAGGTATGCTGCTCTTCCATACCTGACAAGGTACAGACTCCTTCGGCGAAAAATCAATTCTGTACTCTCACGAAAAGACAGAACGAGCCCTGCAAAGCATAACAAAATGCTCCCGTACCAGTCGCCTTTGAAGCAATGGCCCATAAGACTAGCTGGAGATATATCTTTCAGTTCAGGCCGCCTTACTGACTATTTGCTAATTTGCGAGGGTTTTTATTGCTGTCCTGTACCCGATGCGTAATGTTTTGGGTAAATCTTAATCTGCTCTTTGTGCGTCTCTTCAACATCACGATGCTTCTGCTCTGCAGCTTCGGCTTGCTCACTGCTCAATCCTCGCTTGAGGAAATACTCCTGAACTCCCGCAATTTCTCCGAAATTGTCGACCAGGGAAATAACTACTTCACGGCGAAACACCCGGACCGAAGTCCGGAAGAACTTACCAAGGGAGAGTTCCGCGATGGCGAGTTCGTAAAATTCCAGCGTTGGCAACACTTTTGGCGGGACCGTCTAAACCCGGATGGTACGCTCGGTGACATTTCTCTGCCCGCCCGCAAACAACAGGCCCGTCGCCCCCAAAGAAGCAGTAACCCCTATGCCGCAGTACCCTGGACAGAAATTAACTATACGGACTACATTACGGTCCAGATCGGTCTTGGACGTACCACTTCCATGGGTTTCCACCCTACTGACGTCAATACTTTCTACGTTGGGGCCGCCATCGGCGGCATCTGGAAAACAACGGATGGCGGACAATCTTATACCCCACTGGGAGACGATCTCCCCTTTCTGGCCGTGAGCGCGATCGTAGTAGATCAGGACAACCCCAATACGATCTACATCGCCATTAGCGACCACGTTTGGTACGGCCCTTCCAGCATTGGCGTTTACAAAAGCACCGACGGTGGAGCCACCTGGAACCCAACATCCCTGGCCTTCACTTTCGGTCAGAACATCCGGATATATGCCATGGTCGCGAACCCAACAGATTCGGATGAGATGTACGTTGCCACGGCAAATGGTCTTTACAAAACCACCGATGGTTTTGCGACTTCTAACCGGGTGCTTTCCGGCAATTGTCGTGACGTACGGCTACGCCCCAACCATTCCGGCACGGTCTACGCCGGCATGAGTAACGGGCGCGTGATGAGGAGCCTGAACAGCGGTGGCAGCTTTTCTCAAATCGCTGATTTTGGCGGCAATTCCGTTTTCCTGGCTACGTCTCCCCTAAACGACGAATTGCTGTACGCCCGTCATGGCACCTCCTTACACCAATCGTTCAATGCCGGAGTGAGTTTCCCCACCACCCGCAACTTTGCCGAAAACAACGAAGTTTTCGTGATAGCTCCCGGAAGTACCTCTACCATCTTATCGGGCAACTTTGAGTGCTATCGTTCTGATGATGACGGAGCAAGTTTCGCTGCTACCACCCAGTGGTTGGGTAACAATAACCTCCCTCTTATTCATGTGGATCAGCGGAACATGTTCATTAATCCACTCGAAAATGATGCCGTTTATTATTGTAACGACGGTGGCCTTTACCGCTACAACGTTACTGCAGCAACCTTTGATAACCTTTCTGATGGATTAGCCATTACGCAGTACTACGACATCGCTGTCTCGCAGACTGATGCTAACGTAGTAGGCGGCGGTTCTCAGGATAATGGTAATGTTTTCCGCCAGTCAGACGGCAGCTGGTTGCAGTATGCAGGTACCGGAGACGGGATGAACCAGGCCATTGACCATTCTGATGCCGGTATCCGGTATTGGTCCTATCAGAACGGCGGTATCCGCCGTTGGCAAAACGGTAGTAACCGCAACATTGAGCCACCGGGAGTAGGTAGTGAAGGTGCCTGGGAAACACCCTACAAAATTGACCCCAGCAACCCTACCCGACTCGTGGCTGGTTACAAAAAAGTGTGGGAATCTTTTGACCGGGGAAACACCTGGAACAGCATCAGCAATGAGCTCACTGGCAGCAATATGAACGAGCTGGCCATTGCTCCTACAAACGGAGAGCGCATCTATGTCACCAATGGGGCCACGCTTTTCGTTAAAAGCGTCAGTAGTGATACCTGGACCAGCCACAACTTACCGGGTGGCGTATCAGACATTGAGGTTGACCCGGTTGACATGGATATCGTTTACATCTCCGTGCCGGGCTACAGCGCCGGCAATAAAGTCTATGTCTCCAACGACGCCGGAGCAACCTGGACCAACATCTCGGGTACCTTGCCTAACACCTCCGTCGGAGCACTGGAGCTCTATCACGACGCCCCCGGCGGCGTATTTATCGGTACAGACCTTGGTGTCTATTACCGCGACGCTCAGCTAAATGACTGGCTGCCCTACGGCGACTTGCCCAACACCAGGGTAGAAGACATTGAGATTCAGTATGCCGCCCAACTGATCCGGGTGGGTACCCACGGTCGAGGCGTACTCGAAGCAAGCATCATCGTAGAAGCTTGTACGGCGAGTTCTCCGGACGATGACAATGATGGCACCTGTAACCTTTTTGATCTCTGCCCCGAGCTTGACGACAATTTGATCGGCACTCCCTGTGACGACGGCGATGCCTTGTCCTCCGGGGAAACCTTCGACAACAGCTGCGGCTGTTCCGGCGGACAGGCTAACCTGAACTATTGCAATGCTGCAGGAAGCAATGGAACGGGCAGCGACTACATCAATTATGTAGGGTTGAACGGCATAGAGAACACCTCCGGGCAGACCAGTTACAGCGATTTCCGCAACATCATTATCCCGTTGACCAGCGGAGAGACTTATACTTTACAGGTTGGCCTGGGGGCAACCTTCCCGCCTGATCGTATCCACGCCTGGGTCGATTGGAACCGGGATGGTAATTTCTCCGAGGATGAGCGTATCGTGCAGTTTGATCCAAACGTCACCAGCAACCAGTCATTCATGGCGGCGCTGGACGCCCAGGAAGGTGCCACCACCATGCGGGTTCGGGTAGTGTATTCAGAAAGCTTTGACACTCCCTGCAACAATGCTTTTGGGGAAGTAGAGGACTACACCATCAGCGTATCCTGCGGCAATGGCTGTACTACCTTGCCACTCAACTGGACGGACTTCTCGGCATTGCCCCTGAATAAAAACGAAGCCTTACTGCGTTGGTCTACCCAGGCGGAGGAAGGCGTTAGCCACTTTGAGGTTGAGCGATCCTACGACGGCCGTAGGTTCAGCCCCATTGGCCAGTTGACGGCCAACAATGAGCTTGAACAGGACTATGAGTTTCTTGATATAACTGCTCGTGGCACCCTCGCGTATTACCGCATTACGGCAATAGATTTTGATGGCACTCGCCGAAGTTCACCGGTGGAAGCAGTTCGCTGGCCGGAAGCCATTCAGCAGGTTACCCTCTTCCCGAACCCTACTGGCGCTGAAGGCTTGAACGTACGTTGGACGCCCCTGCCGGATCGTAGTTACCAATATTACATCTACAACAGTTACGGCCAGGAAGTTAGCAGAAAGAACCTGGGCGCGGCCGCAGGCGCAGGGGAGGTTACCGTGCCAACGGATAAACTGCCAACCGGAGTCTACCTTCTTAGGTTACGCACTAAAGACTGGGACTGGACGGGAAACTTTGTGGTGCGCTAAACACCACCAACCTACCGACCAACCCGATGTTAATTTTCACCATATAGAATAAAAAACATTGGGTGTAACACTTCGCTGCCGACAAACGTCTGCTTATAAAACCAAGTATGATGACCCGCCACCTACTAAACATTCTTTTACTTACCATTCTTTGCACCAGCGCCCGCGCCCAAAACATTACCCCTCAACTTGATTCGTTAGATCAGCAGATGCAGGCCTTTGCCGCTGGCGAAGAAGTCGTTGGTTTTGCCGTAGCCGTAGTTGATGAAAATGGAATCATCTTTGAAAGCGGCTATGGTTACGCTGATTATGCCAGTAAAAAACCATACACCAGGCACACGGTGCAGAATATCGCCTCCATCTCAAAAACCTTTATTGGTATTTCCTTACTACAGGCAGAAAAAGAGGGCATACTAAGTATGGAAGACCCGATCAACAAACACCTCCCCTTCGAGGTCATCCACCCCCGCTTCCCTGACCAGCCCATTCTTCTCAAGCATCTTGCCACACATACCGCAGGCATCAGTGATGACAAGTCTTACGATGCTTCCTACTCTCTCCTAGAGCCAATGACCGTCGAAAAAGGAGAAATACAGAAGTGGGAATATCAGGAAATGCGGACGATCAGTACACAAAAGGCCATGTCTTTAGAGGCGTTTATGCGCGCCTTTTTTATCCGCAAAGGGAAACTGTACCACAAGAAAAACTTTCTCAAGTCTGCTCCGGGAACCTCTTACGAATACAGCAACGTCGGGGCAGCACTTGCGGCGCTGGTATTGGAATCTGCTAGCGGCACTCCTTTTCCAGAATGGACAAAAAAACACATTTTCGAGCCACTCGGTATGGACAACACCGGATGGTCAGTAGCTGATATTGACCCGGAAACTTATTTCACGCACCATTTCATGAATAAGAAGCCAATGCCGGACTACACCCTGTCTACTTATCCTGACGGAGGGGTCTTGACGAGTATCCATCAGCTTGGTACTTACCTGAGCGCGACGATGCAGGGTCGGTTACGGGGTAATAATGTTTTAAGCCGTGAGGCTTACAACGAACTCTTCGATGCAGCCGTAGATGCACCAAGTGATGGCGGTAAATACGGATACTTCTGGGAGATTGGGGATGATGGATTCTGGGGGCACACCGGCGGAGACCCGGGTGTGGTTACCGTTATGCGGGTCAATGAGGCTACTGGCTATGGGTTTGTGATGTTCTTCAACGGCTATGCCCAAGACAACAACTTCTACCGTAAGGTCGGCAACGCGCTGGTCGAAATGGGTGAAAAACTACCGGCAAAGCAGTAGACGCCCTTGCTGGCAAAAGCATGGCAATCTGGGAGAATATTCCCCGCGGTATTCGCTTCGTCTTACCTTTGTGGTGTAAAATCTGCGGTATTGGATATTTTCATTTACACCATTGATTACGGTGGAACTTTTGTCTTTGCTATTTCCGGCGCACTGGCCGGGATGAAGCGCCAGTTTGATGTATTCGGGGTCTTCATTCTTGCGCTGGTCACCGCCATTGGCGGTGGCACCCTACGAGACCTCCTCATCGGCAGCACTCCCGTTGGGTGGATGCTCTCTCCCATCTACGTGTACATTGTAGTAGGAGCAGTCGTATTTACCTACGCTTTCCGGGCGCACTTGCGTAAGCTCCGGCGGAGTATGTTCCTGTTTGACACCATCGGTATTGCTTTGTACACCATCCTCGGGCTCCAGAAGGCCTTAAGCTATGAGCTCGCCCCCGTAATCAGCGTTATGCTGGGGGTAGTCAGCGCCACCTTTGGTGGCGTTATCCGCGACGTACTTTCCGGAGAGGTTCCCTTAATCTTCCGCACTGAAATCTACGCCTCTGCCTGCCTGGCGGGAGGTATCTTCTTCCTCTTGTTTGACTCCTGGCTAGGGAACGTAGCCGGCATGACTACCGCGATCATTGTCGTTTTTCTGATCCGATTATTCGCCGTTAAGTATCATTGGTCATTATCCTTTGGCCATTCGGAAACACCTGCTAGCTAATTTTACACCATGAACATCGCCTTTCTGGACAAAGCCGCTCACCCCTTTCTGCAACAAGCCCTGGAGGCAGAGGGACATACTGTTGCCGATCTTAGCACCTGCGACCGCCCCCGTATCCTGGCAGAACTCTCTGACTATGATGGTCTGATGGTCCGTAGCCGGCTACGTATCGACCGGGAGATGCTCGATGCCACCGGGCCTGATTTTCAATTTGTAGCCCGTTGGGGTGTCGGGACAGACCACATTGACCTAGACTACGCAAAAAGCAAGGGGATTACGGTACTTAACAGCCCTGAGGGCAGCAAGCATACCGTTGCGGAACATACAGTTGGCATGATGCTTATGCTACTCAACCACCTTGGCCGGGCCGATCGTCAGATTCGTGATGGCGGCTGGATTCGCCGCGGCAACGTGGGGACTGAGCTTGGCCACCTTACGGTTGGCCTGATCGGTTACGGTAACATGGGGCAAATGACTGCCCGCCGACTGAGTGGTTTTGGCTGTCGTGTACTTACCCACGATAAGTATCGCCAGGATTACGGAGATGCCTACGCTGAGGCGGTGAGTCTTGCCGAGCTGCAAAAAGAAGCCGATGTAGTGTCTTTGCATATATTTCTGGAGGGCAATCACAACTACGTCAACCAGCATTGGATCGATGCTTTTGCCAAGCCATTCCACCTCATTAATACCGCAAGAGGGCAGGCCGTTAATACTCAGGACCTGGTGGCAGCCATGGACTCCGGAAAAGTTCTGGGAGCCGCTTTGGATGTGCACGAATACGAAGAACAGTCATTTGTCAGCCTTGATCCGGAACAGCAACCCGCTCCGTTTCAATACCTCCGCCAAAGTGACCGGACGGTGCTTACCCCGCATATTGCTGGCTGGAGTGAAGAGGCCGAAGAAGGGCACGCGCGGACCTTGTTCGCCAAGATCATGGCACTGGGGTAACCAATTGCTGAAAGCCGGACCAACTGATAGCCTCGTAGCCCTTCCCTGACAAGCCCACATTATGTGCCATTGCCGCTCCCAGCGTTTCTACTTTAACGCTACGGAATTTGCGGAGTCGCCCAACCAGGAGTGGATCAAGCAGCGGAAAGAACCTTAAGGCAATTGCCTGCAGCAGACCATATCGATTCGTAGGAGTGATGATCATCGACGGTTGAAAGATAGACAAGCGGGTAAAGGCAAGTGCCTTGAGTTTTTCTACCAGCTCACCTTTTGCGCTCAGATAGAATGACCTAGCTTCAGGGTCAATACCCACGGAGGAGAGGAGCTCAAAGTGCTGGACTCCGGCCGCTTTGCAGGCCGTAGCGAAATCGAGTACAGCCTGAAAATCGATACGTAGAAATGCCGCTTTGCTCATCGTGGAAGGCTGACCTACCCCAAGAGTACAGATCGCTACCTCATGTCCTGCCAGCAGATTGGCATATTCCGCGGGCTGAAAAATATCAATCGTATGCTGACTGACGTGCTCTGCCGTCACCCAGGAGACTGAACGACGCCCCAGTAAAGAAATCTGGTCAACCTGAGGCATGGTCAAAAGCGTCTTAAGCGCTTCCGTACCAACTGCTCCAGTTGCACCAAGAAATACAATTGATTTAGTGGGGAGTGGTTTCATGATGTATCTGCATAAACGAACGATGACAGGAAATATAGCTGCACCCGAAAAGGGAGGTAAGCACTTCTTCGGAAGTTTTTGTTAAAAATCTTGCCCTTACTTCCGAACCTGCGGTAAGACCGTTAGTTTTAACCTCAGCAGTATTGCCCTCATTATAAACCGCTTTATATGCGCATTCTTTACTCTTTACTCCTGGTACTCACCTTTGCCCTCGCTTCCCCCCTCAAAGCAGTGGCCGTAATGCCTCCTGCCGCTACTCCAAATACGGAGGCTGCAGTTGCTGCCGCCAAAGCGGAACATGCCGCCAAAATGGCCGCCATGACCCCTGCCGAAAAGCGGGCGTTCAAAAAAGCGCAGCGCAAGCAAGTGAAAGCTGCCATCAAGGCCCACAAACAAGCTAAGAAAAGTGGCGAGGCCGTTGATACCGATCAGCTGCTCCTCATCATCATTACCATTCTGCTACCACCAGTAGGTGTTGCTATCTATGAAGGTGAGATCAACACTAAGTTCTGGATCTCACTGTTACTCACCCTGCTCTTTTACATTCCGGGATTAATCTATTCCCTTCTCGTCATTACGGGCAATGCTAAGAAGAAGTAACAATCGCCGTTGCTGCCCTGTGGGCAGCACCACCCGACCCCAGCCGTTTGCGTAATTGCTGCAGGTCGTTCAATTGCCGGTCCCGCTCGGGGCCGGCAATTATTTTTTCCAGGTGGTCCGCAAGCTTGTCGGGATTAAAGTCGTGCTGGATAAGTTCGGGCACTACGGGAGCATCCATCACCAGGTTAACCAAACTGATGTACTTGATCCGGTTAGCAATCATCCATTTTGCGATCCGGTAGGCGACCCAGTTCCCCTTGTAAACGACAACCTGAGGGACGCCAAACAAGGCAGTTTCCAACGTCGCCGTTCCGCTGGTTACGATTGCCGCATGAGCGGTATGCAGTAAAGCGTAGGTTTCATTCATCACCATCCGCACATTGGATGGTGCGCGGTCGCAGGATGCGATGATGGATTCATAAAAGGCAGTGGTTTGAGCTGGTGCTCCGGCAATAACGTAGTCATAGCCCGGCTGCTTTGCTGCCGCAGCCAGCATCAGGGGTAAGCCTACCGAGATTTCCTGCTTCCGTGACCCTGGCAACAGGGCAATAGTTTTCCCCTCCTTGCCACCAGCAGCATTGGGTTGGCTGGCAACTTCATCATTTAAGCCCTCTGCGTCCTTGACAACATCCAAAAGGGGATGCCCGACAAAGGTAGCAGCTACCCCCCGCTCGGCGTACCAGTCAGCTTCGAAGGGAAGGATCACTAACATCCGATCAACGAAGGCCTTGATTTGTTTGACCCTGCCAGACCGGGAGGCCCATACCTGAGGACTGATATAGTAACTGACGTCGAAGCCTTCCAGCTTTGCCCATTTGGCGATCCGCAAATTGAAACCAGAATAATCAATCAGTACCAAACGGTCCGGGCGGTAATCAGCAATATCTTCCTGGCAAAACCGCTGATTCCGTAGGATAGTCGGTAGGTTTTTCACTACTTCCACTACGCCCATAAAGGCGAGTTCCCGATAATGCCGGACCAACTTAGCTCCGGCAGCCTCCATTAAATCTCCGCCCCAGGCACGAAACTCAGCCTCCGGATCTACCGCACGAATTGCGCGGATGAGATAAGAACCGTGTAAATCACCAGAAGGCTCTCCGGCGATGAGGTAGTAGCGCATGGGTTAAGCGTTAAATTCAGCGTAAAGCGTTGCTTTCACAAAGGTAAGTGCCGGGAAATTAGTCGGCATCTTGAGGTAATTAAGCCAGAACGTGAAAAAAGCACCAAGAGGCATATTACACCCACAAACAGTTAATTATCAATATATTACATTAAATCATAGCACATATTTTCGGTAAATAATTAGGCAGCGCGGTGCGATTGTAAAATAGGGAATACACAAAGAAAAATAGCTACAGGCACTCGCTTATAGCCTCCTCCATCTTTGTCCTGACCAAGGGAAACGCCCTTTGGCCATCAAAATAGACGCAAGGCCTATTGGTACACAACAATCAGAGTACTCACCCCTTGCGCATCACAACACCCCATAATACTTTTCTTATGAGAATTTCACTTATCATCCCCTTCCTCTTGTTAAGCCTGAGTCTATTCGCTCAACGCAGCAACCTGACCACCGAGCCTATCGTTAACGGTTCCCCACAGGACGTCTTGTGGGGAGAGGGTGCCACAATAACCGTTTGCTGGACCAACCCTGAGGCGGCTTCTGCTGAGCGGAGAACGTGGGTGCGGCAAGCCGTGGAAGGTAGCTGGTCTACCATTGCCAAGGTAGACTTTGTTGGCTGGAAAGCTTGCTCAGGGTTAACCCTTCCAAGAAATAGCTTCCGGATCAAAATAGAAGACAATTCTGCTGCCGGTCCAAGAGTAACACAGCTGGGGAAAAACATGGCCGGAAGCAGGACCCCCACCATGTACCTGAATCTTAGTCTGAACAACTGGGGTGCTGAAGGGTGGAAAAATAAGATTGGACTTGAAAACAGCATTCGGGGCATAGCTATCCACGAATTTGGCCATGCCCTGGGTTTTACCCACGAAATGAATCGCTCGGATTGTGGATGCGTCGACAATAACGGCAATCCGGTTACACAAGGGTCTTTGGGTACTGACTTTGTGACGCCGTGCGATATGGAGTCCATCATGACCTACTGTCCCGAATCACTTGACATCATGCTATCTGACTGGGACGTAAAGGGAGCGCGTCAGTTATACGGCAGCCGCGGCCCCGAAGTATTGGGTAAACGCCGTTGGCGAGTATCCCGCGGCGGAAAAACAGCCTGGGTGCCCTGGTCCACTGCTAATGCATCACTAAGTAATCAACTTTACGGTGATTTTAACGGTGACGGCGAAGGAGACATTCTCGTAACTACCGGTACGGGTTTTAACCTATACTATGGTGGCAGGACATACAAAAAGGGATTTGGCTCGAGTGTTCGTGCTCAAGATTGCCGCGTCGGGGATTTTAACGGTGATGGTAGAGACGATGTCCTTCATTACCATGCAGGGGCCTTTCACTATTCTAGTGGTGGAACCGGTGGCTGGACAAAACTATTCGGGACTATCATTACAATGAAAGATGCTAAAGTGGGTGACTTTGATGGTGATGGCAAAGACGATGTGTTTGCCGCCTGGAATGGCTTTTTCCGGTACATGGACCTGGATACGAAGAAGTGGGTTATACTGACTAAGAGCCAAGTCAAGGCCGAGAACATTGCTATTGTCCGCTTCAGCAACGATAAAATCAGTGACGTAGCTACCGTATTTGGCGGACGTGTTCAGGTCTGCTACAATGGCAAAGGCCCCTGGAAGCAGAAAGCGGGCACCAGTATTCCCTTCCACAGACTCTCCTTTGCGGATATCAATGGAGACGGAATAACAGACATGCTTACCACCTTCGACAATCGACTAAAAGTTGCCCACTCGGCAAGTGGAGGATGGCAAAACTATGCGGGCACTTCTATAAACATCGGCAATTTGCGGTTCGCGGACCTAGATGGGGAAGCAGGTGTAGAGATGATCACGATGTACTAAAAGCAGAAAATTTCAGCCTTTACCAACAATAAAGATGAGTAGGCAATACGCCTTCTCTCGGCAAATCCAATCTTATGCATACTATTTCATCTATCCCTGGTTTATTCCATCTTACCAGACCATGTCTTATTGCTCTATTGTTTCTAATATGTAATGGTTTATCAGCACAGCCATCACCTGAAGACTACGTCAACCTCGAAGACCGTAAGAGTGGAAATGTAGTAGAGATGTACTACCGTTTCGACGCTCACTTCCGGATGGAAGCTCCAGAAAAAAATAGCTATCAATGGTTCACCATCGATAAACTAGGAAATGGCTTCAATCAAATTGTTACCGTGCGGGACTACAGCTACAATTTGGCGGACCCCGGCTACAATGAGACTGAGTTGATCCGA
Source organism: uncultured Lewinella sp. (assembly GCA_964616365.1). GTDB lineage: Bacteria > Bacteroidota > Bacteroidia > Chitinophagales > Saprospiraceae > Neolewinella. The sequence goes on from CAZTTF010000393.1 coordinate 20,230, forward strand.
AAATCTGACAGCGATGTCGACTACTACCAGCAGTGGGAGTTCAAAAAAGATCCTCGTCTGGGATGGCTGACCATCATTAATCGAGAGACGGGGCGTTGCCTTGAGGCAACGTATGAAGACGCTAATGGCCCAGCTACGGGGATCATTATGGCAGACTGTGACGGCAGTACTAAACAGCAGTTTAACTTCCGGACGGCCGTTGGCCGGCCCGTTCCGCAAGCTCCTCCTGCTAACATCCGGCCAGCACCGCCTAAAACCTATTCCGTGAGCCTGACGAACGAAAGTATGTGGACTGTAAGCTTCCGGATAAAGACGGAAAGCGGCTGGAGTAGTTGGAAAACCTTCGGATCCGGTAAACAAACCTTCTTCGGCAACGGAAGCGTCGTAGACATTGAAATCCAGTGGAAGGACCTCGCGAAATGGAAGGTTTACAATGGCCCAATGCCAATTATTCCAAAAAATTCGAAGTTGAGCATGACCATTGCTGGCAATACCTTCAAGCCTATTTACATCAAATAAGCAACAGCCACGACCACTTTAAACCTATACCTAAGCCAAATTGGTTTGGGAACCAACCAGGCAGGGGAATCACCTTTTCACGATGGCTCGCCCTACCAATATTAACAACCTTATGCTATCCTTTCCAATCCTGCGTCAGCTCCGCCAACCGGAGCTGCTCGCCCAGTATGCCGATGCTTACACTAAATGCTCTGGCTTACCAATACCTGCGCAATATCTGGAGGACAAAGACAACCGGGTTTTTGCCGTATTCGACAAAAAACGCCTGATCGGCGGCTTCATTCTTGGTCGGGGGCCGGGGCTGCGCACCGTAGCCCTATTTGCCCAACCAGATGCTCAA
>CAZTTF010000394.1:0-11072 GCA_964616365.1 uncultured Lewinella sp.
GCTGGCGACTAAATCGGCTTTTCTCATCTTTAGTTTTATTGATCGTTGGGAGTGGTTTTACAAAAGCGACGCAAATATCGTTATTTAATGTGGTTGGGAGATAGTAAAACACACTATTTCTTTAAAATCAGTTAGTTAGGAGAAGCCTACAACGAATTGGTGAACCTTTTGTCTGAGCAGCGTCAAGAGGTTTTTAGCAAATTGGTTGCCCGAAAGTTTTCCTTGCAACAAAGACCAAATAAGGCATTGGTGACCATTGCGTGAATCAGGGTGGCAGAGCCGTGCACGAAGGATATCGCCATATCCTTATATCTAGAATAAGGCTCAACCGGTAATGAGGAGAAACAAAATGCAATACCTTCCTCCTCTATGCCCCCTCCTTCCCAAGCACTTTATGCGCTGAGAAGGACGTTCGAACATCCTTTGGAGTTATAAGGTGACCGGCGCGCGGGCTTCGATGCGCTTCAGCCAGCCGTCCAGGATCTCATTGAATTCTCCCGGAACCTCCATCATGGGGGCGTGAGCACACTTGTCGATAAAGTGCAGTTCGGAGTCTGCGATTAGTTCGTTGAACTGCTCTCCGACAAAGGGAGGCGTTATGGTGTCCTGGTTGCCCCAGATCAGGAGGGTTGGGGCTTTAATCTGATCAAGCTTGTGGCCAAGATTATGCCTTACTGCAGACTTAGCAGTCATAATAATGCGCAAGCCGCGATTGCGGTCATTGACCGTCGAGAAGACTTCGTCAACAAGTTCCTTGCTGGAGATGGCCGGATCGTAAAAAGTACTTTCCGTTTTCTTTTTGATGAATTCGTAGTTCTTACGGGGCGGCAGCGTATTTCCCATCGCACTTTCAAAAAGTCCGCTACTTCCGGAAAGCGTGATGGTTGCAATCTTATCCGGGTGCGCCAGTGCATACAATATGGCTACGTGCCCCCCAAGGCTATTGCCCAAAACGTTGATGGGGCGGTATTCCTTATACTCGATGAACTCTGCCAGATAGTCTACCAGACCTGCCAAAGAGACTTTGCGTAAGGGCAGCGTGAAGATCGGTAAGGTTGGCAGAATGACGTTATACCGGTCTTGGAAGTAGTCGATTTGGGCCGCAAAATTGCTCAGCCCACCAAAGAGGCCGTGCAACAGCACCAATGGCTCGCCAGGTCCGCCCGTTTCCAGGTATTCGAACTTGCCTTCTTGCTTTAACTGTAGTGCCATGGACGGGGTAATGTATTGCGGTAAAATAACGCAAAATGTGGTTGCTCGCAGCATCAAGCGCGCGCAAATATCGCAAGCAAATTGATTATCGCACGGAACTGATCTCTTCTTCTACGAAATACATGTCAATTAGCCCTTTGTTTTTAGCATCGACCTTGCCGCGATATTGGCAGTTGAAGTTGTAACGAATCAGGTTGTAAGTTGTTTCCGAGACGTTGACTTTACCCGCCTGGCTCTTGCTTTCGATCCGGCTGGCTACGTTGACGGTATCCCCCCAAATATCGTAGGCAAATTTTCTGGCACCTACCACTCCGGCTACCACCGGGCCGGTATGTAAGCCTATTCTTCCCGTGAAGAAAGGCAAGCCCAGTGTTTGCCGTTTCTCAGCTTCCTCCGTGAGGAATTCCTGCATCCGAAGTGCTACCCGGACGATGTCGTTGGGCATCGTCTTACGGTCGGTAAGTCCGGATGCTACCATGTAGGCATCGCCAATGGTTTTTATCTTTTCTACGCCGTCGTACTCGTCAATAATGCGGTCAAATGCCTTGAAACAGGCGTCAAGTTCCTGCACGAGGGCTGTAGCTCCAAGTTGCTCTGCCGTTTTGGTGAAGTTGACAAAATCACAAAAAAGTACCGTCGCTTCGGGGAAGCGCCGTGCTTTTGCTTTGCCCGTCGTTTTTAATTCTTCGGCAATGTCCCGGGGAAGGATGTTAGTCAGCAAGCCGTCTGCTTTTTCGTTAGCCTCGGCGAGGGCGGTGTTGGCTGCCGCAAGCTTTTTTGCGGCCCGTTGCTTGACCCGGAGGCGAGAAAGGAAGGTCAGGGCCAGCAGTAACAGCGCCACCCCGGCACCAACCGCCATATAAAAACGGTTGGTTTGCTCCTTAGCCACCATTTCAGCTGATTGCCGGCGCAACGCTTCTTCAGCCTGAAGCTTTTCGGCTTCGTCAGCCAGCGCTTTTGATTCCAGCGCCTTACGGCTAAGGGCCTGGTTCTCCTTACGGGATTTCTCTACCTTGCGCTCAATCAGTTTGGTCTGCTCCTGAGCCGCAGTGAGTTCTTCAGTTGTCGTTGCGAGCACTTCTTCCTTGCGCGCAAGTTCTTCACTGCGGGTTTCATTTTCGCGTTGCAGTGTCGCGTTGTCTCCCTGCAGTCTGTTCTTCTCTTCTTTGAGCTCGTCTGTCTGTAGGGCCAACCGGTCAACTTCGCCCGCCAGCGCAGAAGTCTGTTGCTCTACTTGGGTCCTGAGTTTACGGAGCTGCCCTTTTTCCGCCTCCAGTTTGGCGCGCAGGGTGGCAATGTTATTGTCTCCGTTTTTCGTGAAAAAATCAAGCGCCTCCTGGTTGATGCGGGTCGCCTCCCGGTAATTCTGGTTTTTCGCGGCCAGGCGCGTTCGCTCTGAAACAGCAAGGACAATAAGGTTGGCATCCTTTGCTTTCATCGCAAAGCTGGTCGTCTCAGCAAAGAAGTTATCTGCCAGGCGTTCATCCCTATTGTTACGGTAAGCAAGCCCAAGCGTGTAAGCCGCAGGTGCAATGAAATCGTTTCGGCCCAGTCGTTTCGCCACCGTGAACAGCTCTTTGCTGTATTGAATGGCCAGCTCCCGATTGGTTTTTCCGGATTGCTCCAGCAAATGCCCCGTCAGGTCATACAGAATGCCATAACGCTCATTATCTGATTGCGCCTCCTGAAGTGATTGAACGTATTGTTCAGTTACCTGGGCGCGGACGCCGGTGCAAAGGAGGGTGAGAACAAGGCAAAGAAGGATGGATCGCATAATATCGCTGGCGAAGATAAGTCGGAACCAATAAATGAAGAAAAAATCTATGCGAAGGTGAGTAAGTAGTACCGTTGTGCTTTCGTCAAGTCGTGCAACCAAAGGCAGCTAAACTGTTGCGGGATATCGAATCGCCCTTTGAATTGTCCGAATTCCGGTAATTCAGGACGACTACCTGCCACGCGCAACAACCAAGAAGGCTTCCTGCCGTTTGACTGCCAACGAACCAAGTATCATTTGTCCTCCGAAATAACTACCCTGACCCTACTCCGCTTCAAGGGCCTGAAAAATCAGGCCTGGGCGTTCACCCAGATGGGCCGCATGACCGGTTGGCCGCTGGCCAACCCCCTGGCCGATATCGCCGGCCTCCGCTTCGGAAGGCTGCTCGGCAGCGGTGGCGGAAATGGCTTCGCCCTGCAACCCAACTTTGGGGTCTATGCCTGGCTCGGGCACTGGGACGATCGGGCTACCGCCGATGCATTCTTCGCTGAACACTCTTGGTTTCAAAAAGCCATTCACCGCACCTGCGAACGCGCCACCTTCTACCTCAAGCCAACGATGACCCACGGAGAATGGGGCGGGCAAAAACCGTTTCGCCACGAACCCGATGCCTACAAGCCTGCTGGCCCCGTAGCGGTGATTACGCGGGCCACCATCCGTACCCGCAAACTGCCAGACTTTTGGCGCTACGTCCCCAAAACTTCAGCCTCGATCTACGATCACCCAGCCCGCCTGCTCAGCCTTGGGGTAGGGGAGTACCCGATTTTTATGCAGGCCACCTTCAGCCTCTGGACCAGCGGAAAGGCCATGCAGACCTTCGCCTATCACAGTAAACACCATAAGGAGGTCGTGAAGCTGACCCGCGAACGCAATTGGTACAAAGAGGAGATGTTTACCCGCTTTCAGGTGTTGGAGATGTCCGGATCCTGGGCTACGCTCGACCGCAGCCAACTTTCATTCGTGTAGGCTGAACTTGTGAACCTTTAGGTTGCTTGCAGAAAACACCTCGTCATCCTGGTGGCCATGGCCATGCAAACGAACGGATTGACTAGACGCTGGTTTGTGGAGCGTAGCCTTTATCGTTAGGGCTGCTGCCTGAAGACCTGGCTGTGTTAAAGTTTTTCCCGCACAAACCAAATGCCTTAACTTATGCTTTGTCTGTAACAGACTATAGCCTCTTAGTAAGCAATACTATGGCCCAGCACATCTGGAGCATTACGGGACAGCAGGGAAAGACCTATAATCTGGGGCTCTTCCACGGCGAGACAACGCATCACGTTGTACTCCACTGCAATAATGCCATCATGGTGATTGACTTTGGGGTCAAAGAGTCTAAGACCTACAGCATTTTTCTTGATCAGGAGCTATGTGAAGTTACCATTGACCATACCGGAGGTGACAACTATGCCTATGATTGTAAAATCAACCACGACGTAGAGACTCCCCTCAACCAAAAGCGCAGGGAGTACCGTGAGGAAGAGGAGCGCTCCGAACGAATCAGGTTATATGCAGCTTTTGCAGTAGCAGCAGTCGTCGCACTGGTTGTGTTTTTCGGGTAGACCGCCAATCTTTTGTTGTAGCCTCTGGTCGTTATTTCACCTCGAGGCGAACGATACCTTCTCCCTCTACACTCGCGTAGATGTAACCGTCTGGTCCCATCCGCACATCGCGGACACGCCCCATATTGTTGATGATTTTCTGCTCACCGAGGACATTCTTGCCGTCCATCTGCACGTGCTGGAGGCGCATGAATTTCAAGCTGCCTACCATTAAGTCTCCTTCCCAGCCGGGGTAACGGTCTCCGGTGACAAAAGCCATGCCGCTAGGGGCAATGCTTGGAACCCAGTAGTGTACTGGTTGCTCCATCCCATCTTTGCTCACCAACTGTGTAAACTGGGTGCCGTTGTAATTGATTCCGTAACTAATGACAGGCCAGCCGTAGTTTTTGCCGGCTTCAATCAGGTTGAGTTCGTCGCCTCCGCGGGGGCCGTGCTCAGTTTCCCAGATCTCTCCGGTTGCAGGGTGTACGGTCAGGCTTTGGGGGTTGCGATGTCCCCATGAGTAGATTGCTGACTTGGTATTGTCGGTGTCAACGAGTGGGTTGTCGGCCGGAATCTCGCCGTCAGGGCCAATCCGGTAGACTTTGCCGCCGTCGCGGGTAGAATCCTGAGGGTTGATGTCGCGGTCTCCACGGTCTCCGATGGTGAAGTAGAGCATTCCGTCTTTTGGGCCCCATACCATCCGGCTTCCGTAGTGGTAAGGTTTGCCGGTTTTAGGCCCTGCTTCATAGATGACCTTGAAGTCTTCGAGCTTGGTCTCATCTGCACTCAGGGTGCCGTAACCAACAGCCGTATTAGCGTCGGATTCGGAGGGGTTGTTTTCGTCAGCTGGCTTTGACCAGCTGAGGTAGATCTTCCGGCTTTCTGCAAAGTCCTGCGCGGGGAGAATGTCCAGCAGGCCACCTTGTCCAACGTTTTTAACCGTTGGTACACCATCCGTAATTTCTTTGCTGGCACCATCCGCGGCTACGATCAGGAGTTTGCCTGCTTTGTCCGTCGCGATCATGCGGCCATCAGGTAGCCATTGGAATCCCCAAAGGATGTCTTCATATTCGAATACCACTTTGGGTTCGATCGCATCTGCTGTAAGGCGCATAGATCCGTCGGCAGCAGCCGCGGCCCGGTTTGGCCCGTCCATAGTTTCAGAAACGGTGGACTGTGGTCCCTTACAAGCCAGGATAACGAGAGAGAGAATGAGGACGGAAAGGTGACGCATAGGAGAAGGTTTCAGATTGGGATACGCTAAAATGAAGCTTTGGTTCGCTGCCCGCGGGCAAAAGCAGCAAAGTGCCCTTGTTTTTTGGGGCGTTTTAGCGTAGCCTGCGTTTAAACGAAGGCTTTTTTGCGGACTTAGACCTTCTGAGAGGCTATTTTTTGCGTAAGTGCTGTTGCACTTCAAATGCCTGGCTCGCACATTCTCGGGCCGGCGCCCCTCGCCCATCTGTGGCCTGTCTTTTTCTCTTCCACGGGCCGGAGCCCCTCGCCCTTTCCATTTTAACCCCTCAATAACTTTCCGAGGGTAACCTTTTAACGTCGGGTAAGCAATTAGCCCGTTAGTTTTGACGCTTGAAACTTGTAGGTCTACGGAGCACCTAAGCCGGGAATTCCGTAGTTTACCTAAACCTGAACTAGACCCATACTTAATACATTGGAATCATGACCTTTCGCATAATTGCCTTTCTCACCTTAATTTTCTTTTCCGGATCCGCTTTTGCACAAATTGAATTCGGCGTAAAAGCGGGCTTGGCCACCGAATCCTTACAAGAAATGCGCCTCGATTTCAGCCGCTCCGGCCGCGAAGACCTTGGAGTTGCTATTGCCGATGCAGAGTACGGCTTCCAGTTCGGAGCGATGCTCCGGATTCCACTCTCGGACCGATTCGATATCCAAACGGAGCTGACGCTCAATAGTGCCAAGACGGACTTCTCCTTCGAGGACCCGGACCAGAACGCCACCGTCTTCCTCGAAGAACGCTACAACGACATCAACATTCCCGTAATGGGCAGCTGGAAGCTGGCCTTCGTTCGACTCAATGTTGGACCGGTAGGACACATCTTCGTCTCCTCACCCAGTGACCTCCGGGACCCGGACGGCCTGGAACGCACCTGGGATACCTTCAACCTGGGCTACACCATCGGTGGAGCGGTTGACGTCGGGAATATCACCATCGATATCCGCTACGACGGTAACTTCAGTCAGTACGGAGAAGAGTTTGCCGTAGCTGGCGCCAACTTCCGGGTAGATCAGGCGCCAAGGCGCTGGATTGCCTCGGTAGGCTACTTCTTTTAATATACCTAACGCGAGGTTTAGCAACGATGCTTGGTCTCTTAGTTCGTTAGACGGTCATGACTGCCTGCCAGACTAAGAAACCAACTGACTTGATGACCACAGGAGATTAGAGCATGATGGTCAGTAACTTGCATTATTGCCTCGTCTAAACCTGACGTTATAGCTAATTTAAACTGGTTTGGGTATAGCACCCGGCCCTGATCATGCACGCCATGGTCGGGGCCGGGTTTTTCAAGGAGGCCGACCAACCATTAGGGCGGCACCTGCGTCCTTAAGCCGTATATTCAGTGTTCCGTGATGATTCGATCGAAAAAGACTACTCAAGCCTACCCCAAAACCCCCGCCCGGATGACCGAAGCAGAACTTGTGGAGGCCTGCCGGCGGCAGGACCGACGTGCCCAAAAAGAACTGTATGACCGCTACAGTCGGGCCATGTATACGGCTTGCTACCGTATTTGTGGAACCTTCGAGCTGGCCAACGATGCCCTGCAAGAAGGTTTTTTGAAGGTTTTTCAGAAGCTGGACACCTTCCGGGGCGACAGTACCATCGGAGCCTGGATGAAAGTAGTGATTGTGCGGACGGCGCTAAATAAACTGCGCCGCCAAAAAATCACCGAAGAGTTACCCCTGAACTACGCCGATCAGGAGGTCGATTGGGGCACCAGTGCCCTGGATATTGAGTACCTCGAAAAAGCGATTCAGCGGCTGCCCGATGGGTACCGCTCGGTGTTCATACTGATCGAAGTGGAGGGCTACAAGCACCATGAAGTGGCTGATATGCTCAACATTACCGTCGGGACGAGTAAAAGCCAACTCTTTTACGCCAAGAAAAAACTGCGCGAATACCTGCGCCACTACGTATGAAGGAAAAGAATTACCATACCCTCAGGGATGCCCTGAATCAGTTGCCGGAATACGGCGCGCCCGCAGGTGCATGGGAGGGTGTCGAAAAAGCCATGCGTCCTGGCTTGGGTGAGCAGCTGCCTGCTTATCGTCCGCCAGCGGAAGTGTGGAACGGCCTGAGCCAGCAGCTGGACGCGGCGGCGGAGCCCGCCGCCACTAAGGTCCGCCGACTCTGGCCGCGGATCGCGGCCGTAGCAGCCGGGCTGGCCTTGTTGCTAAGCATCGGCCTGGGCCTGGGGTCAGGCATTGACCGCGGGCCGGATATCTCCTATGCCTACAGTCAGGAGCCCGCGCCAGCTCCAATCGTCAACGATTGGGAAGAAGAGGAGGAAAGCTTTGCCCGCGTGACGGCTGAAATTGCCGCCCGCAATGAACCGCACCTCAACACCCTCGCCCACGAACTATCGGAACTTACCGAAGCCAGCCAGGAGATCAAGGCAATGCTGGTCTCCTACGGCGAGGACCCAAACATCGTACGGCAGCTCGCCGAAATCGAACGCGACCGTTCAGACATTTACCGGCGCATCATCGTCGAGTTATAGTCTTTTAGACCGTTAGGAGTTAGACCGTTAGTTGTTCTGTCTCTAAAGGTCTAACTCCTAACGGTCACCATCCAACGGTCTAACGAACCAGTACCATGCGTCTACTCCCCCTGCTCCTCATCCTTTCCATTTGCACCGGCGTCCGCGCCCAAACGGACAACGCTCTGCGCGAGGTCGTAACCAAAACGATTGAGGATACCTACCGCTACACCCCCGGCCGGGAACTCGCCGTTGAAGGGGAGAAAGCTGAGATTTTTGTAGAGACCTGGGCAAAGCAGGAAATCAACGTTAAGGTAGTCATGACGGCCCGCCACCCCCGTTTGGAAGACGCAAAGGTGGACGTTGAGAACCTCGAGTACCTGGTCAACGACACCGGCTCAAAGATCTTCTTGAAAAACCGGATCAAGGATCCTAATCACCGACCCAAGAGTGAGATTACGGTGCATTATTACATCACACTACCCGAAGAGTGCCCGGTCTATCTGAAAAGTCACTTTGGAGGGGCTACCATCAGTAACCTCCGCAATCAGTTGCGGATTAACGGTGAATTCTCGGCCATTAACATCGATAACGTGCAGGGCATCCTGGACATCCGGACCCGCTTCGGCGATATCACCGGGGAGCGCATTGATGGGAACGTCATGATCAACTCCCGCCGCTCTGACATTAACCTGTTTGATGTGGGAGGCACCTTTACCATCAACGCCCAGTACGGAGAGCTTAAACTGAGCCCAAACCTTAACATGCGGGACCTGCAGATCATTGCCGATAAAAGTGACGTCTACATCTATGAGCCGATCGGAGGAGAGGGACTGGCCTACGACTTCAGCCTCAATAACGGAGAAGTTAAGCTCCCCGACGATAAGACCATCACCGAGCTGCAACGGACGCCGGAAGTACGTCGTTTCACCATACGGCCAGGCGTAGAGCGGGTCGGTACCGTTACGGCTAGCGTTGCCTTCGGTGATTTGTACCTCAGTAAGCAGACCAAAGAGCTGGAGCGGCGGCGGTTTTGATTGAAGGCTGAGGAGAGTAACTATCCGCTACTTTTCCATCCCCAGCAATGTCTCCTGCGCCGCCTTACCGGCTTCCTGCTCTGGTGCCATGGCAATTACCTTTTGCAAAATAGCTTTAGCCTGCTCTGTTTGTCCGGAGATGAGCATCGCCTGTGCAAGGCCGTGCCAGGCATCTGGCGACTTGGGGAATACCTGTGTTACCATCCCGAAGACCATTTGAGCCTCCCGAATTTGCCCTCCTTTCATTAGTTGATGTCCGGCCTGGTTGAACTTTGTTTCGAAGGGGAAGAAACGATAGTCAGGGTCGCTGACAATACGTGCTACCTCACTTTGGAGTTTCTCCATCTGCCCGCTGGAGAAGAGGTCGGAGAGGTAGGCCATGGGGTCAAGGATGAAGTTCTCGGATTCAAAGGACAGGGCCTTCCCGAGTACAGGGTCCTGGTTGGTCCGGTAGTCTTCTGAGCTGATGGCAACGGGCAGTTGTGGCGCCAGCCAGTCTTCGTTTTGCCACTGTGGCTTGTCTTGCCACCACGCCCAGGAAAGGCGAAGGCTGATGCCACTGTTGGGCAGTTTGACGGTGTTGGCATCTCCGTAGAAATTGATGTTTTCGCCCGTGGGCTCTCCCACGAAGATGGCATTCGTGTAGTTGTGGAGCTCGTTGACGAGGTTCTGCGCGGCCGAGAAAGTATTACGGCCCAGAATGACGTACAGGTTGCCGACCTGGTTGATCTTCTCCGATCTGATGATGCCGGTAATGACTTCCTTGTTGTTGAAGTTATTGCCGCCGCCGTTGAGGCGGACATCCAGCACCATTTTTTCAACTTCATTTTCTTCCACAAAGTCAAAGACGCGGGAAAAGAAGCTCTGAATGGTTTCGCTCTCGTCGTGAAACACAGAGCTGTGGCGTACGTAAATGGTCTTCTCCCCGGGGAGGTATTCGAAGTAGTACCGCTTATCAAGGTTCTTCAGGTAGTAGGGAGTTTTGTCTTGTTGCCGAAGACTAACCCAGTCGTCTTTAACCTGAGTGAAGGAATAGCGGACGGGGCGCTTCGCTTCCGGGAGCAAGGCTACTTGTTGTACGAAGCTTTTACCATTCTTTTCCAGCGTGAACGCAATGGATTCCTGTAGCTCGGCGGTCACCCCTTGTGCGTGAAGCACTTCCGGCATAATCAGGTAGCTGAGCCCATAACCTTTTGCGTACTGGTCGTTCTCGGCCGGGATAACCGGCCGTACCCGGGCGAGGACTTCATCGATTGGCATACCCGCAACGTGAGTAACCCTTCCTCCCAGCGCAGCGGCAAACTTTTGGTGAACGCCTTCAACAAAGAGACCATCATTAAAGTGGTACAGATTGATGGGTAGCATACGGAAACCTGCTTTCCCACCGAGGCGCAGGGAAGTATGGCCGTATTCGAAGGAGGAGATGATTCTTGCGAATCCTGTGATGATCTCGTGGTCTTCCAGCTCAGGAATAGCCGCGCTCAGGGCTTTGACTTTTTGGTCGAAGTCTGCAGCGGTGGTCTTTTTAAAGAGAAAGGGGTATTCCGCGTGCACGGTCTTGTGGATGAAGTCAAGGTCTTGCTGCCACTGCTGAGTAGTTTGTTTGACTTGGGCGTTCAGCGCCCCGGCAATGAGCAATATTGTCGCTGCTATCAGCGGAAGGCGTAGGTAGTGAGAGGTCATAATGGGAGTTTTGGTTGTCTCAATTCAGCGCCTCAGGCGCTGCTAAGTATAAAGACCCGGATACTGACATGCAGGTTGCTCACTACTTTTTGTC
>CAZTTF010000395.1:0-3733 GCA_964616365.1 uncultured Lewinella sp.
ATCAGGGATGTACTCCGGAATAAGCAGGATATCTCCGAATACAACCTGGCGCGGGCCTATAGTTTGGCCCTACTGCTGGCGGTAGACCGTAATGAACTGGAGGCCGCTGCAACGTACTTCTCTGAGAACCTGGTGGTGGCCCAACGGGTCGGCAATCCACAGCTGGAAGCTCAGGCGTGGGACAACGGTGGAGAGGCAGCCCTCAAAGCTGATGATTATCCCTTGGCTATTGAGCGTTTTGCGGAAGCCATCAGTTTACTGGCCCCCGGGTTTCGCTATGCTGATGAAACCCCCGTTCCGGCAGCTAGTCATTTGGCGGGCAGCCCGTACCAAGTCAATTTACTTACCTATTTGGGGGACCTGGCCCGGGCATTTCGCCGGGCTGGCCGTTTGGAGGATGCCCTGGCGGCGCTGCGCGCCGCCGACCAGGTAGCCGATCAGATACGTATTGGCCTCGGCGGAGAACAAAGCGCGCTATTTTGGCGGAGCAAGGTGCTGCCGCTCTACGAGCAGGCCATCGAGCTGTGTTCCCGCCTGGAGGCGCCGGAGGCTGGCTTTTATTTTTTCGAAAAAAGCCGTGCGATCCTGTTGCTGGAGGCACTGGCTGAAGCTGACCTCAGAGCTGCCCTGCCGCGGGAAGTAGCCAGCTCTTTAGTGACCCGGGAATTGGCGCTGCGCGCCGTTCAGCGCGCACTGCTCGTTGACGATGGGTCGGCAGCAGACAGCCTCGGCCAGGCGCTGATGGCAGCGCGGGAAGCCCTGCTGGAGCGCAGGGAGGAGGTACAGCGGGAATACCCCCGACTGCTACCAGAGGACCGCATGGTGGAGGTGCTTGATCTATCTGCTGCCAGGGCTAATCTGGTTAGTGCCGGCATAGACCGGCAATTGCAGTACTTCTGGGGCGAAGAGCAAGTGTATTTGCTAACGCTTACGTCTACGGACGTAGAGATCGTTGGACTTGGCCGGGTTCCGGCCATTGCGCCACCGGTTACCGCACTGCTCCAGTATTTCACGGCGGCAGCGGCAATTGATAACGACCCCGACGGTTACCGGGAGGTGGCCAATAGTGTCTACACGACTTATGTGGCACCTGCGGCCGCGCAAACCGGAGAAAGGCTGTTGATTCTACCTGACGGTTTGCTGGGGTACGTCCCTTTCTCAGCTTTAGTAAGTTCTCCTTCCGGCGGTTATTTGCTGGAGCGTAACCAATTGAGCTACGCACAGTCTTCTTCCGTTTTTGGCCGCAAGGTCACCCCTGCTGGCCAGGAAGCGATGGCTTTCACCCCCTTTGTGACACAATTGCCCGGACAATCTGAAGCAGCCTTGCCCTTCAGCGACCAGGAGGCAGCTGCTCTGGGAGGCTACTACCCAACGGAGCGGTTCGCCGGGGAGGTCGCCACCCGCGAAGCTTTGCTGGCTAGTGCGGGTAAGTATGCCATTCTCCATTTGGGGACCCACGCCTATGCCAGTCGTGCTGACGCAAAATCTCCGCCGCGTATCCTGACGGCTTCTTCTCCGTTGTTGTTGCCTGATGTGTACGGATTGAACCTGCAGGGAGCGCTGGTAATGCTAAGCGGTTGTGAGAGCAACATTGGCCCACTCGTCCAGGGAGAAGGGGTGCTTGGCTTTGGTCGTGCCTTCCGCGCCGCAGGCGCGGGTGGGGTAGTGGCCAGCCTCTGGCCGCTGAACGATCGTACTACTGCAGACATCGTCGCTGATTTCTACGGACAACTGGCCACGGGGATGCCAAAACCAGCAGCCCTGCAACAGTCACAATTAACCTATTTGCAGCGCACTGACCTGCCGGCCTACCTGAAATCTCCTTACTATTGGGCGGCTCTATCCTACTACGGTAATGCTGGTAGCATGCCCGCCCCCCAAACGAGCCTTGTTTGGTGGGGGCTGGGTGTGGTGCTTTTGCTGGGTGCCTTAGGGCTACTCTGGCGGCAAGGTCGTCGTAACTCCTGAGTACTGTCGACCTCACCGTAACTAATTTTTTGCCTAACCACTCGCTAAGCCTTCTTGCATGTCATTTACTCGTACTGGTCATATTCTGGCTTCTGCCGGCGCCGCCATCGGCGTCGCTAACCTGGTCATTTTCCCTTACCGGGTGCAGTTTTTTGGTGGCGGTGCTTACGTGCTGGCCTTCGTTGCTTTTACCATGTTGATGGGTATTCCGCTGATGATCCTGGAGAATGCGCTCGGTAAGCGCAGTGGGACCGATGCGATCAATGCCTTCCGGGGTAATGGTGACGGTCCGGGCTGGGCCTGGATCGGCCGACTCGGAATTCTTACGGCAGTGATGGTGGCTTCCTTCTACCTGGTGTTGGCGGGGTGGACCCTTGATTATACCTGGGCGTACCTGACGGACTATGCGACTGTGGCGAGTACGCCAGCGGGGCCGGCCTTCGGCGCGGCAACGAGTACCATTCCCCGGGCGCTGTTCTTTACCGGTTTGTTTACGGCATTGGCAGCCGTTATTTCCTCAAGTCAACTGCGGCAGGGTGTAGAGCGGCTGAGCAAATTTGCGATGCCCTTGCTGGGACTGCTGGTGCTTTTCCTGATTATTTCTTTACCGCTGCTCCGGCCGGAGGCTGTCGACTATGCGAATCTGTTTCGGCTGGATTGGGCTGGCCTGTTCACGCCAACCGAAACCGGAGAGCTTGGGATCCTGCATGCCTTGGGGCAGGCCTTTTTTAGCCTGGGGCTGGGGGCGGCTTCCATGATGACCTTCGCGACGCATCTGGATCGTGAGGCTAACATAATGAAGAACGCGCCAACAATTGTCCACCTCGACACCGTGGTTGCTTTGCTGGGGGCATTGCTGGTAGTTCCCTTACTGGGCAACATTGAAGGCACCGTGTACAATGGTCCGCCTCTGGTCTTTATCAATCTGGTGGAGGTTTTCAAGAGCTACGGCGCTGCCGGCCAGCTGGTGGGCTTGTCGTTTTTTGTATTACTGGGCGTTGCGATCTTAACTTCAGCAGTGTCGCTGATCGAACCAGCGCTGCGTGCGCTGGTGACCCAGCGTGGCTGGTCTCGCCGGTGGACGGGTCTCGGCCTTGGCGCGCTGATCTTCGTGCTGGCAATTCCCGTGGTTATCTCCTGCTCGCCCGCAGGGCCCGGATGGTTGACCGATTTTGCCGGCATGGGCGGCAGTGACCCAAGTATGGGCTACTTCAATTTTCTGTTGGAATGGTTTGGCAGCATCTCTTTACTTATTGGCGGATTACTGCTTTGCGTTTACCTGCTGTACCGTTGGGGGCTTGATGATTTCTTTGCCGAGCTAGAGCTGGGAGGGCATCGCCTATCGGCTGCCTGGCGGCGGAACCTCACCGTTGCCTATCAGGTAGTTATTCCTGTCGGCATCGTCATCTTACTGGGAGCAAAGCTTTGGAGCTTGCTTTAAACAAAATTTTCTACCTTTTATTTAGTCCTTTTCCAAATATCAATAAAATAGGTGCTCGGGTGATCCAAATATGCGGCGTGACGTTACCTTGACAATAGTAACTAATAACTAAATACCAAAACCATGGAAGCAACCTGCAAAACCTGCAATCACTGGGCTGACGATACCCCAGCTGTACAAACCCGCGAAAACTTCGGCGAATGCGAAGTACTCAGCGATGACGGCATGAAATTTGTACTCCCTGTTCTTCAGGAGCAATCAGCTAACAGCATGATCACTAATGCTGACTTTGGCTGTAATCAGTACGAAAGCTAGGGTATACTC
>CAZTTF010000396.1:0-21769 GCA_964616365.1 uncultured Lewinella sp.
ATGGATAACTGCGGAACACTGCCCGATTTCGGTAATTTCTGTATCACCCGGGATAAGGACGACTGGCGCACTTGTCTTGATGAGTACGATCGCTACGTTGGCATGCAGGACCTGATGCCGTACGCCAAAGCAGTCTCCGCAAAGTCTTACGACTTTGACGCCGATGGCTGGGTAAAAGAAACCGACTACAAGAAGGTGATGGAGACCGTGAAAGCGGCTGGCTACACCGGTTGGGTTGGCGTTGAGTACGAAGGCAGTAGCCTCAGTGAGGAAGAAGGCATTAAAGCGACCATCAAGGCGCTGAAGATGGCCGCATAAACGCTACCGGCGTTGCCAACAGTTGGTTCACAAAACGGAAAGACCGCTAGTATTTTAGATTGTTGGAGAAACATTCTAAAATGCTAGCGGTCTTGTAGTCTAAAGTATTAACCGGCGTTCCTATCCTTCTGGAAGGTCCTGGGTGCCAAGCCAGCCGGTGTCGAAGTTGCCATCGCGGAAGTCCTGCTGCTTCATCAGCCACTGGTGGAAAGGAACGGTGGTCTTAACGCCCTCGATGATGAACTCGTCGAGCGCACGCTCCATTTTAGTGATGGCCTCTGCCCGGGTAGGGGCGCGGACGATCAGCTTGGCGATCATCGAATCGTAGTAAGGGCTGATGGTGTAGCCCGCATAAACGTGGGTGTCTACCCGGACACCAAGCCCTTTGGAGCTGTGGAAGCTGTTGATCTTGCCTGGGCTGGGACGGAAATTGTTCCAGGGATCTTCGGCATTGATCCGGCACTCAATAGCGTGTGCACTGGGGTAGTAGTTCTCACCGGAGAGTTTCTCTCCGTAAGCTACTTGAATTTGTTCCTTGATCAGGTCGTAGCCAATCACTTCTTCCGTTACCGGGTGCTCTACCTGGATACGGGTGTTCATTTCCATGAAGTAGAAGTTGCGGTCGGCATCCACAAGGAACTCAACGGTGCCTACTCCCTCGTATCCGATCGCTTTGCCGGCATTGATGGCGGCCTCGCCCATGCGCTCACGGAGTTCGTCCGTCATGAAGGGGCTTGGGCACTCCTCCACCAGTTTCTGGTGGCGGCGTTGTACGGAACAGTCACGCTCTGAGAGGTGGATTACGGTACCGTGCTGGTCGCCGATAATCTGGACCTCAATGTGGCGGGGTTCGGTGACGAACTTCTCCATGTACATGCCGTCGTTGCCAAAGGCAGCTTTGGCTTCTGTCCGGGCACTGTCCCAGTTTTTCTGGAAGTCCTCCGTAGAGTCGATCTTACGCATCCCTTTACCACCGCCTCCGGCGGTAGCTTTGATCATCACCGGGTAGCCCATTGCTTCAGCCTGGGCGATGCCGTCTTCGGCGCTCTTAAGCAGGGCTCCGTCACCGGGGACTACGGGAACACCGGCCTTGATCATGGTGTCTTTAGCCGTAATCTTGTCACCCATCTTACGAATATGCTCGGGAGACGGGCCGATGAATTTGATGCCGTATTCAGAACAGACTTCAGCGAAGTCCGCGTTCTCAGAAAGGAAGCCGTAACCGGGGTGAACAGCGTCAGCATTGGTGATCTCAACGGCTGCCATGATCTTCGGGATACTGAGGTAGCTATCCGTAGAAGAGGGAGGACCAATACAAACTGCTTCGTCAGCAAACCGCACGTGGAGGCTGTCCCGATCCGCAGTAGAGTAAATGGCTACCGTTTTGATTCCCATTTCCCGGCAGGTACGAATAATACGCAGGGCAATCTCACCACGGTTGGCAATCAGAATTTTTTTGAACTTCTCGGCCATGAGGCATTATGTTACATCGATGCCGTATTACACGGATCGGAGTTTTGGAAAAGGAAGGGAAGGTTGCAGTCTTTAGGACCTGCAGAAGTTACTGTGTTAGTAAAGTCCAACTGCAAAAACGTTGTCGATGTCTGAGCTGCTGACGATCTAAAAGTCTAACGCTTTTCAGGGCTAACGCTCTCTAACTGCCAACTGCCTATAAGACTAACGGTCTAACCCCTTAAGACGGGTCAACCAGGAAAAGAGGCTGGTCGTACTCAATTGGCTGAGCATCTTCAACTAGCACCTTGACGATCGTACCACTTACCTCAGATTCAATTTCGTTGAACAGCTTCATCGCCTCGACAATACAAACAGTGTCGCCCTTACCGACGGTATCGCCAACTTTTACGTAGGCATCCTTATCGGGAGAAGATGAGCGGTAGAAAGTACCGATCATAGGTGATTTGATCTCGACGTATTTGCTGGTGTCATCAGCTGCTGGAGCTGGTGCCGCTGCTGGTGCCGCCGCAGGTGCTGCCGGAGCCGCTACTGGTGCTGCTGGTGCCGCTGCCGGAGCAGGGTAAGCAGGAGCTGCTGCTGGAACGTTAATGATAGAAGGACCAGACTGCGCTGCAACCTGAGGAGAAACCGCAACGTAAGATTTACCCCGGATGTGGAGTTTTACGTCGCCATTTTTCATTTTAAATTCTGACAGCTCTGTCTTGGCTACGAGCTTAATGATTTCCTGAATTTCCTTTAAGGACATTATGGACTTGCTTTTTACAGTGATCTAAAATAAGGTAGGCTTAGCGTTTTTGGTGACCTGGTTCCTGGCCGAGAGCGTACAGTTTTCTGTCTGATCAAGGTAAGAAAATAGGCTCATAACGGGTTGTTAGCGCAATTTCTTAATGAAGAGCAGGCTAACAGTGCCGTTCGGAGGCCGGAAGTAGATTACCAGTCAAACTCTTAGCTCTTGGCGCGCTCTACGTAAGAGTTCGTCCGGGTATCAATCTTGATACGGTCGCCGGTGTTGATGAAAAGTGGGACACGAACCTCCGCGCCCGTTTCTACGGTAGCAGGCTTGAGGGTGTTCGTTGCGGTATCACCTTTCACGCCTGGCTCAGTATACGTGATTTCCATGATGATGTACTGCGGGAGGTCAACCGTCAGGGGAGTGTCGTCTTCAGTGTTGAACAGGACTTCTACGGTATCTCCTTCACGCAACATGTCGGGGTTCTCGATCATCTTGTCGTTGATCATGGCCTGCTCGTACGTCTCGTTGTTCATGAAGTGGTACCCCATGTCGTCCTTGTAGAGGAACTGCATCTTGTGGCGTTCTACCCGTACTTCCTCGACTTTGTGGCCGGAGGGGAATGTCTCGCTCAGTACCCTTCCCGTAGAAAGGCTCTTGAACTTAGTTCGCACAAAAGCAGGGCCTTTACCCGGTTTAACGTGCTGGAATTCGACAATAGAAACAATGTCGTTATTGTGCTTGAAGGTGAATCCGTTCTTGATGTCCGAAGTAGTGGCCATGCGGAAGCTGATTTTATTTGGTTGAAAGTGGAAGCTGATTGTTACAACCACTCCTGTCTTCTGGTTTGTGGCGCGAAGATAGGGTTTTGGTTTGGAGTATCAGGGTTTGGAGGAATTGGAAAGTGTGATTTGGGCGCGGACGTAGATGCAAAGTTGACGTTGCGGGCAGTCGGACAAGGCTGTTTCGCGGATAATTCACCAGCGCGAAAATGCTGAATTGTCCGAAAAAGTAAACCCGTCAAACCTTGTGCAGGGAGGGGAGTATACCTGCCACTAGTGCTTGCTTTGGCTTAAAAATCCAAGTAGCTAGAAGCAGCTGTGCCCCTGACCTCATGTTTCTTAATTAGGAGTACGCAAATGAGGGGTGGATGTTTACTACCTTCGCCCCATGACCCCAACCGAATTAGTAGCTGACAAACAGCTCCCTTTAATAGAACTAAGTCGACGTCGCTGTGGCTGGCGCACATACAGCCAGAAGACAGTGTTTACCAATGGTGTGTTCGACCTTATTCACCCTGGCCATCTTAGTTACCTGGCTGCAGCCGCTGGCCTCGGCCAGCGCCTTATTGTGGGCGTTAATTCCGACGAAAGTGTCCGCCGCCTGAAAGGCGACAGCAGGCCAGTCATGCCTCTTGCCGCCAGGATGCAGTTGCTGGCGGGCTTGTTTTATGTCGACGGCGTGATCGCCTTTGACGAAGACACTCCACTGGAACTCATAAAATCCCTTAAGCCAGATGTTTTGGTTAAAGGCGGTGATTACGAGGTAGAAAATATCGTCGGTTACAAAGAAGTGATCGGTTGGGGCGGTGAAGTAACCACGATCCCCTTCGTTGAGGGGCACAGCTCTACCGGAATCATCGACCGCCTGCGGGGCTAGGACGATAGGGTGGGGGGCATTTTGCTGCTCGGTTCCCCTACCTTGCACCTGCGTCCCCGCCGCCTCGTAACGTTTTCAATGCTCCACAACCATTTTTCCGATGTCTATCAATGATATTACCTCCTACCTCGAATCAATTGCGCCGGCACACCTGCAGGAGAGCTATGATAATGCCGGCCTGATCGTTGGTGATCCAACTACGGAAGTTACGGGAGTACTCACTTCTTTAGACTGCACGGAAACAATTATTGAAGAAGCAAAGGCCCGGGGATGTAACCTGGTCGTGGCGCACCATCCGATCGTTTTCCGCGGGCTTAAACGCTTCAACGGCAGCAACTACGTAGAACGGACGGTGATCAAGGCAATAAAAGAGGACGTTGCTATCTATGCTATCCACACCAACCTGGACAATGTGCGTCATCAGGGAGTGAACGAACGAATTGCCAAGCGACTGGGGTTGGAAAATTTGCGTCTGTTAGCGCCGAAAAACGAAGAAGGGACCATTGGTTCAGGAATGGTAGGCGAGCTCCCCGCCGCACTTTCCGAGACTGACTTTTTGCGGCACCTCAAGACATCAATGGAGGCGGGCGTAGTAAAACACACCGAACTGCTCAAGCAAAACGTGAAGACCGTAGCCCTTTGTGGCGGCGCCGGAGGCTTTTTACTTCAGCAAGCAAAACGGGCCGGAGCTCAGGTATTTGTCACTGCAGATTACAAATACCACGAGTTTTTTGATGCCGACGGAGACCTCGTAATCTGTGATATTGGCCATTATGAAAGCGAACAGTTTACAACTCAATTACTTGCGGAGTTGTTAAGTAAGAAATTCCCTACCTTTGCGGTTCTTTGCACGGAGCGTAATACGAACCCCGTTCGGTATTTCGTGTAAAGTCCCCGAAAGCCAGGTCCGTAAGGGCCAAGGGCAAGTGGGGTGGTACCAGTGGATTAGCTGCTGGTATGCCCAGACCAACATATAACGCTAAAAATAATCCCGACGCATGGCAGTAGCAACCGATAAGACGGTAGAAGAGAAAATGCGCGAGCTCTACCTCCTGCAGCAGATTGACAGTAAGATTGACGAAATCGAAATCCTCAAAGGTGAGCTTCCAATGGAGGTGTCTGACCTCGAAGATGAGATCGCTGGACTCGACAAGCGGATCAGCCGCCTCGAAACACAGGTCAAAGACCTGCAATTGGAGATCGCCCGTCATGACAACAACATCCGGGAGTCTGAGCAGCTGATCCTTCGTTACGAGGACCAGATGAACAACGTAAAGAACAACCGCGAGTACGAAGCGCTGATGAAGGAGACGGAAATGCAGCGGTTGGAGATTCAGCTTTCTGACAAGAAGGCCGGCTCCGCTCAGCGTGAACTGGAGACCAAGCAAGCTGCGTTGGACATGACCCGCGAAAAGCAAGGAAGCAAAGCAGAATTGCTCACGGTCAAGCAGGAAGAGCTGAAGTCCATTATTGCTAAGACTGAGAAGGACGAGAAGAAGCTTCGTCGTCAGTCTGATAAGCAACGCAAGAGCATCGAAGATCGTCTGCTCCGCGGATACGATAAGATCCGCAAGCAGTACCGCAACGGCTTGAGCGTGGTTACGGTAGAACGCAACGCCTGCGGCGGTTGCTTTAATGCTATCCCCCCACAGCAGCAGTTGGAGGTTAGCCAGCGTAAGCGAGTCATGATCTGTGAGCACTGTAATCGCATTCTCGTCGATCAGAACATTGACCAAATCGCTCCTGTGGAAGAGGCGTAGCATGCTCACGCTCTTACCATTGATTATGCCCCCGTCACTACTTGTGGCGGGGGCATTGTTATACCCTGCAGTATTCCGTTCCCTTCCTTCCGTTCCCCTCGCTATATTTGCCCCGCTCTAACCAACCAGCATTTATATGTCCGCAAGAATCCTAATCATCGGCGCGGGCCGATCTTCCTCCGCTCTGATCAACTACTGCCTGACGAAAAGTAAGCAGTTCGGTTGGAGTGTTACCGTAGCTGATGCCGATCCCGCCGCTGCTGCGGCGAAGGTGAAAGGGCACCCGCGGGCAAATCCCGTTTGGCTGGACGTGAACAAGACCAATGACCGCCGGGAATTGATCGGACGCGCAGATATCGTCGTTTCTCTGTTGCCGGCACATTTGCACATCGAGGTGGCACACGACTGTATTCGGTTGAAGAAACACCTCGTGACGGCGAGCTACGTAAGCCAGGAACTTTATCGCCTCGGAGACGAAGCCCGCAACCGGGAACTGATCTTTATGGGAGAGATGGGCCTGGATCCGGGGATTGACCATATGTCCGCCATGCAACGGATCAACGTCATCCGTGAAATGGGCGGAAAGATTATTGCCTTCCGCTCCTTTACCGGAGGGCTTATCGCTCCTGAAAGCAACGATAACCCCTGGGGGTACAAGTTTACCTGGAACCCACGTAACGTTGTGCTGGCAGGGCAAGGCACGGCGCAGTACCTGCACGATAAGAAACTCAAGTTTATCCCCTACGGACGTTTGTTCAAAACAATCTGGGATGTTGAAGTGGACGGCTACGGTAAATTTGAGGCCTACGCTAACCGCGATAGCCTCCTGTACCGCGAACAGTATGGCCTGGACGAAATTCCCACCATCCTGCGCGGCACACTCCGCTACCCCGGATTCGCCGAGGCTTGGGGCGCGCTGGTCAAGATTGGCCTGACCAATGCTGACTTCCCCATCCTGGACAGTGCTAAAATTACCTACCACGAACTAATGGAGGCTTTCGCTCCTAGTGGGCCAGGATCGGTAAAAGACCGGATCGCCCAACTGATCGGTGTAGATACCAATAGCGACATTATGGAACGCCTGGTTTGGTTAGGCTTATTCCGCAAGAAAAAAATTAAGCTGCGGGACGCGACGCCGGCACTAATTCTGGAAAGACTTCTCCTGGACAAGTGGCAGCTACAACCAGAGGACAAAGACCTCATTGTGATGCAGCATCAGATTGATTACGAGCTGGATGGCAAGACGTTCCGGGATGTCTCTAACCTCACCATGAAGGGCGCCAGCGCCGACGACACGGCCATGGCCCGCCTGGTGGGGCTTCCGATGGGAATCTTTACCCGCCTGATCAGTGAAGGGAAAATCAAGTCAACCGGGGTCCATATTCCAACCATGCAGGAGGTATATGAACCAGTACTCAAGGAAATGGAAGAGTACGGACTGGAGTTTACCCACGAAGTGATTACGTTGGACAATTAACCGCCAACGGACAACCGACTCCCGCCAACTGTTACCCTCGCGCCAGAGCCACTCGCCCGCCAACTGCCAACGGACAACCGCCAACAGACAACCGCTACCCGCCAACCGCTCCCCCATGGAATACCTTCCTCAACATATCGAAGCACTAATTTTTGCGGCTCCTAACCCGGTATCCATCGAAGAACTGCAGGGTGTGTTGCTAGAGAACTTCGGGGTACGTTTTGCCCAGAAGGTAATGCTGGAGGCTATTGATGAAATCCGGACGCGCTATGCCGATGATGTGCATAGTTTTGAGATTGTGGAAGTTGCGGGCGGCTTTCAATTTATGAGCAAAGGGGCTTACCACGAGACGATTGGAACGCACCTGCGGATGCAAAGCAATAAGAAGCTGAGTCGTTCGGCGCTCGAAACTTTGAGCATCATTGCCTATAAGCAGCCAGTGGTAAAGTCCGAGCTGGAAAAGATCCGGGGCGTTTCCTGTGATTACTCCATCCAGAAGCTGCTCGAAAAAGAACTCATCACCATAACGGGAAGGGCCGAAACAATTGGCAAGCCACTGCTCTACGGCGTAACGGATCGGTTCCTGGATTATTTCGGGATCAAATCCATCGAAGACTTACCCCAACCCAAGGATTTTGCCCTGCCGGAGAATACGATTGGTGCTCCGGAGGAGCTGATGGTGGAAGAAGAGTAGACGCAACCTGCGGTTACTACTAGGCGTTTGCTGCGCTCACTGATGGAAAATTGACCCGCCTCACGTTGGATGCGTCCGGAGAAGTAAATTGGGTGATGGTGGGTGTACTATTTGACTATCTACTATGCGACTAATTAGGGCGCGGACGCAGGTGCACTGCTTGGGGCAAAGGCAAGGTTAGGTTGTCCACTCATCGGATTCATCTCACCAACCGCCAACCGTCAACTGCCAACCGACTCTCGCCAACCGTTACCCTCGCGCCGGAGCCGCTCGCCCGCCAACCGATAACGGACAACCGTCAACCGCCTACCGATAACCGCCAACTGGCAACCGCCAACCGACAACCGCCAACCGACCTCAGGCGTTAACTATCAAATAATAACCTGGTATGGATACCCTTGTCAACCGTGTAGCTGCTTCCGGACTCATTACCTTCAAGCTTGAAGAGCATTGGCCAAAGGCTGCAATGGCTTCTTTTGATATGAAGGATTACCTGTTCATGGAGTTGATTCTTAAGGAAAAAGACTTCCGTGCGGCACTTAAGGAGCATGATTTTAGTCAGTATCAGGACAAAGTACTGTTAGTGTTTTGCTCGGCGGATGCCATCATTCCTGCGTGGGCTTACATGCTTGTGGCGCAGGCGGCTGCGCCATTTGCCGTGGATGTGTACCAGGGAAATGAAGCTGACTATCTGCGAGATCACTTCCGCAGCGTCGTGTCTGGCCTTGATTTGGCGGAGTTTACGGACAAGCGCATCGTTGTAAAAGGTTGTGGGGACAAAGACGTTCCGGCCTCGGCTTACCTGGATATTACGGCCCGGTTACAGCCGGTAGCCAAGTCAATTATGTACGGCGAACCCTGTAGCACGGTGCCAGTATATAAAAAGCGGGTAGCAAGGAAGTAGGTTTTCTGTTTATCTTGGCCTTCCCTTTGCGCTGAAGGCAAAGGGTTTTGTCCAGGATAATCGCCAACCTATGCGCTTTAACCGCCTACTGCTCTCGTCCCTGTTGGGGCTATTCGCCCTTACACTTGGGGCCCAAGATGTCCATTATACCCTACACAACTACGCACCGCTGTGGCTTAACCCTGCCAATACGGGAGCCTTCTCGGGCTCCATCCGTGCTGGTGGTGTTTACCGCGGGCAGTGGTACGGCCTGAACGGGATCAACAGCCCGACGGTCTATGCTGACGCGCCGCTGGCCTTCGGCCTGCGCAAGCAAGACTGGATCGGGGTGGGTTTTAACCTGGTGGCTGATAATGCAGGAGCTTTTAACATCAGCTCTACCTTTTTCGGCTTCAGTGGTGCTTACCACTTGTCGTTAGACAAAAAGCGGGAGAATGTGCTGACTATCGGCTTGCAGTACGGCAGTACCGGCTTTGGCGTAGAGCAGCCTATGGGCACGCCGCTTCAAGGCCTCACGATCGACACGCAATTCGGAGGATTGGGCCAGTCGATGGGGGAAACTTTCGGAGAGCTGCAAAACGATGGCCCCGGAGGCAATATGGGCAACAACAATAACAACAGCTACAACAGCCTGAACGCTGGCCTGAAGTTGAAGATCCTCATGGACGATAAGAAGAATGAGGTCTTTGAAGCCGGCGTAAGTATGCTGCACCTGAACAATCCCCGCCGGCCAACGGTGATCGAGCGGATGGAGCAGGATACCACCATGATGAATATGGGGCACCCCGGAGAAGATGCTCGCCGCCGCAAGCCCACCATCCATGCACACGCCCGCATGGACATGGAGATGAGCGAGAAGTGGCGCTTTCAGCCAACGGCCTTTTTCCAGACGTCAGCGGGAACGTCCTCCCTTTCCCTGCAGGCCTGGGGCCAGCGCAACCTGAAAAAAGACCTTGATATGCGTATCGGCCTCGGTTACCGGACCGGGGATGCCGCTAAAGTGATGTTCGGCCTCAATGCCGGACAGCTGCGCGGAGCGCTGGCTTATGATATCACCCTGAGCCAGGCCCGGAACGCCAACAGCTATCAGGGAGCTTTTGAGTTAGGTATTGCCTACGTATTTAATATCTACAAAAAGCCGGAGGTGAAACGCACCATCCTCTGTCCGGATATTTAACGGCTTGTTTAGACCCGGAGGAGCAAGGTGAGCGTTATCACTTTGCTATTTGGGGCCTCAACACTGCATCCTGCGATCGCGCCGGCTCCGATGCATCGGATGAACTTATAATGGAGCATCGAACAATGGCCAACTAACAACCGCCAACCGTCAACTGACAACTGCAACAACTGATGAAGTATTCTTTAGGCATTCTCCTCTTAATCGCTTTCGGCCTGCCGCTGGCAGCTCAGCCCCTCAGCGGTTCCTCGAAAGTGGAGCAACTGTTAATCGTTGCTGATTCTTCAGCCATGATCGGTAGTTACGCTAACGCGCTGGAAAAATACCAGGAGGCATACGATCAGGACGATGAACTGCCACTCCGGCCCAAGATCGCCCTTATGCATCTGAAGCTGCGGGACATCGCGGCGGCTGCCCGGACGTACCGACTGGTCTTCCGCCGTTCCGAAGCTTCTGATACCACCAACAACATTCATCGCTTCTACTACGGTCAGGCACTGAAAATGAGTGGCGACTACGACGATGCCCGGACGTACTTTGAGAATTTCCTCCTCCACAATACCGATGAGCGTCTGGAGACCCTCGCCAAAGTCGAGCTGGAGGGCATTAAGCTTTACCGCAACGCTCCGACCGAAACGGGGGAGGTGACGATGGAAAACCTGGGGCGGAAAGTGAACGGACAGTTCAGTGAATACCGGCCAGTACTTAGTCAGGACGAACGGTATTTGTACTACTCAACCTGGAAGGTATCTGATATTGTGGAACAGGATGGCGGCTCCGAAGAGAGCTTTAGCCGGATTTTCAAAGTAGAACGCAAAGTGGCTGATGACGGAGAGGTGAGTTACGGAAAAGCGACCGCACTCGGAAAGGAAGTCAACCGCCCGGGACTGCAAACAGCTAACCCGGCATTAAGCCCGGACGGCCGCAGACTGTACTACAACCGGATGCGGATGGAGAGCAATACCCTTGCGGAGGCCAAGATTTACTTCAGTGAAGTGGAGGATGAGGGCTGGAAGAGCGGCAACCCCGTTTCCGGTATCAATGGCGACCACCTTGCACTGCAGCCAATGCCAGGAGAGCTGTTCGGCCAGGAAGTACTCTTCTTTGTGTCTGATATGGACGGTGGCTTTGGCGGCCGGGACATCTACTACGCCAACTACGAAGGCGAGGGCAAGTACGGTACCCCCGTCAACCTTGGGCCGACGATCAACACGGTCGGTGACGAAAGTTTCCCGTTTTACTTCGACGGAACACTGTATTTCAGCACCAACGGCCTTCCCACCATGGGGGGCTACGATCTCTTCTTCTCCGCCTGGGACGGAAGCTCCTGGAGCACACCGGAAAACATGGGAACGGGCTTTAACTCCACCGTGGATGATAAATCCCTCTCTGTTTTCGGAGACGGTTTACTGGGCTTCATGACCAGTAACCGGGAAGGTGGCCGTTCCGTTAAGTCTAAAACCTGTTGCGACGATATCTATGGCTTCCAGATCGCGTCCATCTACGCTAACCTGGTGGCAGGAATTTTCAATCAGGACAAACAACCACTAAACAACGGTGCTGTCGAGCTCCAGGCCATCCTTGACGGTAGCCCCATCGGCCCCGGCAACCGGAAGAACCGTACTGACGGTAACCGCTTCGACTTCGGCCTGGAACTCGAGACGATGTACCGGGTAGTTGCTTCTCACCCTGGTTACTATTCTGACACCATCGAGATCAACACCCTCGGTTTGGAAGAGAGCAAGGAAATTTCTCATCCTTTCTTCCTGCGTGCCATCCCGCCGCCACCGCCACCAGAGGAGATTGAGGTTGTGGAAGACATGCCGATCGTACTGGAGAACATCCTCTACGATTTTAACAAGGCGAACATCCTTCCCGAAGCAGAGCCTGCTTTGGAATACCTGGCCAGCCTGATGGAGGAGTACCCTGACATGGTGATCGAATTAGGCTCCCATACGGATAGCCGCGGCGACGCCGCGCTCAACCAAAATCTGAGTCAACGCCGC
Organism: uncultured Lewinella sp.; assembly: GCA_964616365.1. Classification (GTDB taxonomy): domain Bacteria; phylum Bacteroidota; class Bacteroidia; order Chitinophagales; family Saprospiraceae; genus Neolewinella. Next base: position 12,202 of record CAZTTF010000396.1, read on the forward strand.
GCTTCCAGCGCGCGCCGCTGGCTGATCTCCAAAGCAGGAGTCGCCGCCAACCGGATCAAGACCAAAGGCTACGGTAAGACGACGCCACAGACGGCGAACGCCCGTCTGGCCGAGCGGATCGACTTCCTCAACGAAGGCGATGTGTTGACAGATGAGTTCATCAATGCCTTACCCGACGAAGAGACGCAGGAGCGGGCCCACCGCCTGAATCGCCGTACCGACTTCCGTATCCTGGAAGGCCCGACGAGCATTAAGGTGCGTCTCGATAAGATCGAGAGCAAGCAGGAAAAAGCCCCGAACCGGGGAGCATTGCCCATAGGTAAGCTGATGGAAGCTACACCACGGCAGACTGACCCTCCGGTAATCACCCGTTTTAGTAGCCTGTTCGGGCAGGATGATATCGCAGGCCTTCCCGTCCTGCAGTTTGACCAGCGGGAGCTGGACCTGGGAGCAGTGAAACACGGAGACTCCCGTACTTTCGAGTTTACCTTTACGAATAAGGGAGCGTCTCCGGCGCAAGTGATGCTGATCCAGGCGTGCGAATGCACGACCTACGAGCACGACAACTCGAAAGTTTATGGCCCCGGCGAAAGCGGCGTCATCAAGGTGACTTTTGACAGTACCACAAAGGAGGAAGACGAAACCATTACGATCGATATCTTCCTGGAGCAGCGCGACAAAAAGGATATGCCTATTCTGGAGATGGTTGAGTACCGTTACCAGTTGCTTAAGTAGGAATAGGGTGTTCCACTAGTATTTACTAGGGTTCCTCAAGGAACCCGGGTATAATGTGCCCGATTTGTGGGGACAGGGCATACCCTTCCTGCAATGTCCAACTGAAGACCCCATAGCTTCCTAGGAATTACCCGGCGGAACACCTTGGGGCTAGGGGGCAGGGCAATGAATATGTTTTGGTTGCTTAAACGAATTCGGTACACACGGTACACACTGAGCGGGTATACCCTTCCGGCTAGAATTTTTGGTGAATACGGGTGCTGACTGTTATATTTAGGCAACTAAATCACCCTTTTCGGAACAAAAATCCACTAAACTATGATCGAATACTACAAGGCGGTACTGAATAAGTATGCTGACTTTACCGGGCGTGCTCGTCGGAGCGAATACTGGTACTTTACCCTGGGCAACATTATTATTATGATGCTGCTCTACATTCCCCTCATCGGGTCCATAGCTGCTTCCGGTGGGGAGCCTGGCGCTGGATCCCTGATCTTTTCCGGACTAATTGGCATCTTCGGGCTGGCAATTATCATTCCAAGCCTTGCCGTTGCGGTACGTCGTTTACATGATACTGGTAAGTCCGGTTGGTTTTACCTAATTAGCCTCGTGCCCTTTATTGGTGGCATTATCCTGATTGTATTCATGTGCCAGGATAGTGAACCAGGAACCAACAAATGGGGTCCTAACCCCAAAACCGGTGCCGTTGCTGATGCGTCCAGTCACTTGGTCGACTAGCCACTAGCACTCATCGAAAAGCGGGGCCACAGCAGGATTTCTTCTGCTGTGGCCCTTTACTTTGCCTACAACTTACCGGGGGTAACAATAACCGCTCCCGGTCAAACCCTACACACAATGTCCTACTTTCCTTCCCATATCCAGCGCGTGATTGACGGCGCCTACGACTTTGACTTTGGTAAATATATTGGCGATGCTTTTTCGCTGGTTGGCCGCAATGCAGGGCTCTTCATCGGCTTCATGCTGATCTGGTTCGCCATTAACATGACCACAGGGCTCATCCCCTTCATCGGACCTGTCGGCTATTACCTGGTGATCGCACCCTGTTTAACGGCAGGCTTCTACCTGGCGGCAAAAAAATCAGATTATCAGGAGCGCCTTGAGTTTGGTACCTTTTTTCAGGGCTTTGACCACATTGGTAACCTGGTGTTGGTTGCTTTAATTCAGGGGCTTATTTCGCTGGCAGTACTCATTCCGGTAGGCATTGCGTTCTTCGTTAGTATGGATGTCTTTACGATGGATCCTGATGCTGTTCCGGACATGTCTAACTTCCCCTGGTGGGCGCTGCTTTTCGTCCTTCCGTTGATTTATCTGGTTGTTTCGTGGAGCTTTGCTCCATTGCTGGTCATCTTTCATAAGATGGAAGCATGGCCCGCTATGGAGGCAAGCCGGCAAATTATTTCGAAGCAATGGGGGCTGTTTTTCTTGCTTTCGATTGTGGCTGGATTTATCGCGGTCTCCGGCGTAATTGGCCTGTTCATCGGCTTGCTGTTTACCGTCCCGATCGGGATGGCAACGGTCTACGTTGCATTCAACCATATTGTTGGCGTTCCCGGCGTAGAGGAAGAAGTCTTCGCTAATAATCACTTTGTTGACTAATCGAAGGTATTCCCAACATGACAGACACCCGCATTACTGAGTGGAATGCGGGTGTCTGTTTTTTGGCGCGAACGCAGGTGCTATGTTTATGCACCATCCGTTTTAATGACCTTGCGGACTTCTATGTGTCCATTCTGGTCCGTCAGGCGCAGCAGATAGGTGCCCGGCAGTAGCCGGGCTGTTCCGAGGCGATAGGTCAGGGTGCTGGCGCCAGGCGCCAGCTGGCGGGATGCCCAACGGCGGACGGTGCGTCCGCTTACGTCCAATAGAACCGCCGAGAAGGTAGTTGGTGTGTTTGGGTGGATGTCTACGGCCAGATGATCAACGAAGGGATTGGGGAATACGGTCGCAGCCTGAAGGGGGGAGAGAGGAGGTGGAGCTTTGGTTGCTGTTGACAAGGTTTCAGTAGTACTATAGCAAGAGAGGAAACAATCAACAAAGCAACCAGTGGTGTGACAATCTATGCTACTGCTAGGGTAAGCAACAACAACTATTTCGTCAAGGTAGTATCCTGTTTCAAGGACTACATTATGGGACTTAGAGAGGCCGGAACTAACGAACCAATAGGCTGATTCATGTCCTACATAGGAGAACTCGAGTTCAGTATTTGCAGCTACCTGGAGTTGGTAGCGGCCATCTAAATCCGTAATGGTGCCGGTTTGCTGTACGACGTCGTAGACGGAAGCACCAATGAGCGGCTCGCCGTCGGTGTTGGTGACCGTTCCGGAAAGCAAGAAAGACTGTGCATAAAGCGAGTAGGGCAGAAGGGCAAACAGGAGTAACAGTGGTTTCATGAAGGAGTGTTTAGACTATAGATGCCATTCTTTCTGTAATTGCATAGCGTATCCGATAGTTCTTGGTACGTATCACCGGTATCGGTAGGAGGCCGGACGCTTGCAGGAGCCTTGTCTCCTACGCTTTGCTCCGGACTTTGCGATTACCCTAGCTTGGGCATGCCGTTAGGGCTTCCACAATAACAGAAAATACTACCTTAACGGGCAGTTCAAATACAGCAAGCGGTTAGCCAGTAGACTAAACAAGGTTAAATTGGGTAGTCTGCATTGTAAGAGGCGCTCTGATCCTAAGGTTTGGGCACCGCAGTGAAAACCCTCGGCTACAACTGCGAACACTTTGAACCGCTACAAGCTCTAAGCGATAACTCCGTCTCCATGCGTTTCCTCACCCTGCTTTTTTTACTTCTTCTTTGCACCAGCGTCCGCGCCCAGATAGGCCTGCATCCGCCGAGTGTGGATTGGCAGCAAATTGAACTACCCCAAGGACGGATAATTTTCCCGCAAGGATTTGAAGACCGCGCCAAGCGCGTCGCCACCCTGATTGAATTGCTGGAGACGAAGCACACGGGAAGTATTGGGGAGCAACATTACCCCTTCGACCTGGTGCTTCAAACCACCAATACCACGATTAACGGCTACGTTGGTCTGGCGCCTTTCCGATCAGAATTTTTCCTGACCCCGCCGCAGCAACAAAACCTGCTGAGTACGACGGATTGGGCCGACCTGCTGACCATTCATGAGTTTCGTCACGTGCAACAGGCCAGTAATGAGCGGCGTGGCATCACGAAGCTGGCCAGCTGGCTCTTCGGCCAGCAAGGATGGCTCGGAACCAGCTTTCTGGCTACGCCCAACTGGTTCAGCGAGGGGGATGCTGTCATCTTTGAGACGGCCCTGTCCAACGCCGGGCGCGGGCGCACGCCGGCTTTCAGCGCCACCCTGCGCAGCTTGCTCGCCGAAGATCAAGTCTATAATTACCAACAGGCCCGTAATGGCAGCTTCCGCCGGATCATCCCCGATCACTACCGCTATGGCTATGCTATGTTGACTTACGGGCGGGAACGCTTTGGTCACGACATGTGGAAGTCGGTACTGCACGACGGGGCCAGCTACCGCGGTATTTTTTATCCCTTCAGCCGGGCATTGCGCCGTAAAACGGGCATGTCGACCAAGCAGTTTTACTTCACGACAATGGATGACCTTGCTGCCCTACAGGATAGTGCTGTCCAGGCCAGAGGCCCGCTAACGGAGCCCAAAGAGATCGGACAGGCCCATAGCTCCGTGGTGAACTATCGGTTTCCGCAAGCAGCAACTGATGGCCAATTGGTAGCGCTGCGCTCCGGCTTTCAGTACCGGCCAGCCCTGGTACGGGTTGCCCCCGATGGGGGCAAAGACGAGTTGATCACCTATGTCGGTATTCAGCGGGAGCCTTACGTCGATGTTCGGGAGAACCTGGCGGTGTGGATGGAGAGTCGCCTCAATCCGCGGTACACCAATGAACGCTTTAGTGAGGTGATCCTTTATGAGTTAAACAGTGGTCGTAAGCAGCAGCTAACGGAGCGGGGTAAATACTTCATGCCAACGCTAAGCCATGACCGCAAGGAAATTGCGGTTGTACGACAAGACCCCCTCAAAGGAAACCCGGAATTGGTCATCATGGAAACGCAGTCGGGCGCCGAGAAGGAGGTGTACCGGATAGCCGCAAGTGCCTTGTTGCAACCACGCTTCTCAGAGGATGGCAAACAGGTGTACTTTTTACACCAGAACTTTCAGGGGATCGCGATCCAGGTGCTGGAGCGGGGTGAGGGGAAGGTGCGTACGGTGCGACCACGTATTGCCGAGAACATTGATCATCTCCGGGTGTCAGGGGATTGGCTGACGTTTAGCAGCGGTCGGGATGGGGTAGATAATGTTTATCAATATAATCCTGCGACCGGAGCAACGGTACAATTGACCAACGAACCCATCGGCGCACTTTTTCCCCGCATGGTGGGAGAGCAGCTGGTGTACGTCAATCCTACCCCCAAGGGTATGCGATTGCGCATGCTGGATAGTGTGGACCCAGCGCAGGCAAAGGGCATCTCGGGCGGGACAAAGCCCGCCGGCCCCAGCTTTTTTGAACGGCCAGCTGCTTATGCTGCCGAGGCGGAAGACCTCTCCGGTACGGTAGTGACGAAAGACTTTGCCGTAACGGATGTTTCCGATAAGCTGCATGGGTTTAAAGTCCACAGTTGGGGGCCGGTTGGAGACCAGATTGTTCCGGGGATTTCCCTGGCGGGAAATAATGCGTTGAATACGGTATCCGCGAACGCCTCCGTCTTTTACAATACCAATGACAATGAATTCCTGACCAGTGTCTCCGCCAGTTATGGCGGTTGGTTTCCCGTGATTACCGCTCAGGGGACCTACGTAAACCGTAGCTTCTTTAAGCTGGAGCCGGGGTTGGATACTGCGGGCCAGTTTATCCCTACGTTTCAGAATTTCCGGCAAACAACTGCAGGATTGAATGCCCGGGTGCCGCTGCAGTGGATCAACGGAGAGTTTCAGAGCCAATTGGTGCCAGGGATTGGGCTGACCTACTACTTACTCGATGATGTAAACGGAGACGAGTTGCCCGCAAACTTTGTCAGTGGGAGGGTCACCCTAACGGCCTCCGCTTTTCGGCGGCGGGCTTTACAGCAGGTCATGAGTACACTGGGCGCTTCATTATCTTTTGTCTACGACCAGGGGCTGGCGGATAATACCGGTAACCGGTTTTTACTGAATGCTGCCGTTCAGTTGCCGGGCGTTGCCCGAACGCACGGTGTCCGGATAACCTACAACTACCGTAACGAGCGCACAACTAACCCTTATCAGTACTCCGACGGCTTCCAGTATGCGCGGGGCTACGAGGATGTTTTAAATGATGCTGCTTATCGGGTTGGGATCAACTATCAGTTGCCGTTGGTATATCCCGAGTTTGGCATTTTTGGTATCTACTACCTCAAGCGTTTGCGGTTGAATGCCTTCTTTGACCACGGGCGCTATCGGGTAGGTCAACTGGAACGCACGAACCTTTCCGTTAACCAGACTACCAATTCTGTTGGCGGACAGTTTTTATTTGATAGCATCCTGTTTAATACCACGGCGGATATATCCTTTGGAGTAGAAGGGGCTTATCTGTTAAGTAACCATGCCTTTGGTGCTGATGACCAGGGGAGCGTGCGCTTCCGTTTTCTCGCCATTACTATTTTGTAGGATAGTTGCCCAAAAGGGATCACTTGCCCTACCTTGGCAGGGTATTATGAGACTTACTTCAGCGATTCTGATGCGGTCTTCACGTTGAATCACTTCGTTTAAAACGAAATCATGAGATTATTATCGCTCTTCGTCTGTTGTATGGTTACCCTTGGTCTTCAGGCTCAGGAGACAAAAGAACAGTATTTACAGGCAGCAGCAGAGCATACCTGCGATTGTATTGCCACCAAATCAGATGATGAGGCAACCCCTCTTGAGATTAAGCTGGGAACCTGTATGGTTGGTTTTATGCTGGATGATGCCCCTCGCTATGAAAAACTTTTCGGTGAGCTAAACCTGAATGACCAGCAGAGTATGATGCGGATAGGGGAGCAGTTAGGCGTTGTGATGCTGTCTGAGTGCCCTGCTGTAATGATGCAACTCGTAGGGGAGACAGGAGAAGGAGAAGATGCGCCTGAGGACCTGGGAGAGGTAACTGGCCAGATTGCCGATGTAACTAATGACCGGTTATCCTTGTTGAAATTCAAAACCGAAAATGGCCCTGAATTGGAGTTTCTCTGGTTGGAACACTTTGAAGGTGCTGAGCTTTTGCAAGCATCAGATGCTACCGGCGCTCGATTCAAGGTGGTGTACGAGCTTCGTGACATCTTCAACGGCAAAACAGAGGCTTACGAACCCTGCCGTGTAATCGTCAGCCTTGAACGGATGTAATTGAGAGATATTTAAATCTTCCTTAAATCAAAGCCGCCCCTTACGTTGCAAAGCGTAAGGGGCGGTTGTTTTAGCACTATTGTGCCTTACTCGACGGGGACAGTTTTGCTGGCTTTTTCCTGCTCCTTCGGCACATCCGTGATGAAAAGGCGGAGCAGACCATTGTCGTACTTCGCCCGAATGTCCTCTTTGCCCGATCCTGGGGGGAGTGAAAACTGACGTTCGAGGAACTCGGTGTGTAGTTCTTTTAGCAGGTACGCGCCATCTTCCTGATGGGACTCCTTTTTGTTGGCGCGAATGGTAAGTACGTCATCGGCTACGCTGACCTCGATCTGGTCCCGGTCAAAGCCGGGCAGGCCGATCTCTAGGGTATATCCATCTTCGACCTTTTTTACGTTCATAGGGGCACTGGCCTCGTCGTGTACCTGGTCGAAGAAATTGCGCCCCATGAAATAACTGCGGCGGGAAGCCGGGGTTAACATTGAGCGACGGCGATCTTCGCGGTAAGTCTGAATATCGGGAAAAAATCTCATGGCTGATTCGCTTTGGTTAGGCCACTAAACTATTCACTAAACACTGCTATAAGGGTGATGGAGGTCAGGCCAGAGGATGATTTTCCGCATCGCTTCGCGATGCAATTCCGGACAAGTGTCCGTGTTGCTTTCCCTTGTCACTCTTGCAAAAGCAATAGCCAGACAACAAAAAAGCCAGGCCCCGGGAAAGGACCTGACTTTTCACTGAGTTGACTTAGTAAGGCTTTACAGCCCCAGGAGCAAAAGGGTAGGATCTTCCAGCAACTGTTTTACCTTCACGAGGAAGGTTACTGAGCTGGATCCGTCGATGACGCGGTGGTCATAACTGAGGGCGAGGTACATCATCGGGCGGATGACAACTTCTCCGTTTACCGCAACAGGACGCTGGATGATGTTGTGCATGCCGAGGATCGCACTTTGCGGACGGTTGATGATAGGGGTACTCATCATAGAGCCGAAGACGCCTCCGTTGGTGATGGTAAAGGTTCCACCAGACATTTCCTCGATGCTCAGTTTATTGTCCCGGGCACGAGCGGCAAGGTCTTTCAGGTTCTTCTCGATGTCTGCAAAGTGCAGGCTCTCAATGTTGTTGATCGGGGGAACGACGAGACCGGTAGGCGTAGACACGGCGAAGCTGATGTCGACGTAATCATGGTAGATGAGGCTCTTGCCATCTTCTCCGATGTGGGCGTTCACGTCGGGCATCTCCATGAGAACCTGCGCACAGGCTTTCGCGAAGATGGACATGAAACCAAGTTTTACGCCATGCTTCTCCACGAATTTCTCCTGGACTTTCTTGCGGAGTTTCATCACTTCGCTCAGGTCCACTTCATTGAAGGTGGTGAGCATTGCCGTTTCGTTCTTCGCGGAAACGAGTCGGCTGGCGATGGTCCGCCGCATGCGGCTCATCTTTTCCGTCCGGGTGTCGCGGGAGAAAGCCTGGGTGCTGCTAGCCTTAGCAGGTTGAGCACTCGGCTTGGGCGCGGGCGCAGGTGCAGCAGCAGGTTGCGGAGCAGGAGCAGCGGCAGCCTTCTGAGCATCTTCTTTAGTGATGCGGCCGTCACGGCCGGTGCCATTCACAGTTGCCGGGTCAACATTCGCCTCACGGAGAATCTTGCCAGCGGCTGGGCTAGGGGTTCCCGTAGCGTAGTTAGCGGCAGGTGCTGCTGCTGGAGCAGCAGCGGGAGCGGCTTCTGCAGGAGCGGCGGGAGCAGCTTCAGTTTTTGGTGCAGCACCACCTTCAGCAGCGGCACTGGTGTCAATCTTGGCCACCAATGCACCAATTTCGAGGTCGTCACCTTCGGCCGCAACGTGGATGATCCGTCCGGCAGCTTCTGCCGGGAATTCCAGGGTGGCTTTGTCAGATTCAAACTCGCAAATGGGCTCGTCAAGCTCCACATACTCTCCGTCGGCCTTAAGCCATTCAGACAGGGTTACTTCGGTAACAGATTCCCCAATGACGGGAACTTTCATTTCAACAATACTCATGTACAGCTAAATTTTGGACGGAGGGTTTGGTGAACAACACAAACCAGCAGTTGAGGTTGGCCTCAATGGCATTTTTTTGTTAGCAGGACAAATGTCGCTCAAAAATGCGAAATTCGGAGGCTTGTAAATAAAAAACGCGCCTTCCGAGAGACGAAAGGCGCGTAAGTTGCTGTAGAGGCAGGATTCGAACCTGCACGAGGCGGTTAGTCTTGGTCGACTGCTCCGGAGAGCTGCGCTCCTGCGGAGCAATGGACCGTGATTTTTCCCGGGATCCTCACCCGCGAGACAAGCGGGCATGGCTGCCGATTTCATCACTCTACAAGTTTAGTTGTCAGCCCCCCTGGATTTAGCTTTTCTGGTAATTGTTTTACCAGTGGGCCAAAAGTCTAGTGGACTGCCATACTGTGTTTTGCTGTAGAGGCAGGATTCGAACCTGCACGAGGCGGTTAGTCGTTG
>CAZTTF010000397.1:0-8826 GCA_964616365.1 uncultured Lewinella sp.
GTATTCGGGAAAGACGGCCCCTTCGGCAACATCGCTTACGCCATCCGTGCCCGGGTAGAAGGCCTGCGGGACTTTGGCCCCGCCGCCAGTCCGTTCAACGCCTGGCTACACGTCCAGGGACTGGAAACCCTCTCCCTCCGCGTGCAGCGAACAGTTGACAATGCGCTGGAAGTAGCCAAATGGCTTGATGCTCACGACAAAGTCGAAGCGGTCAGCTATGCCGGACTCCCGGGTCACCCAGGCCACGACAATGCTAAAAAATACCTGACCAACGGCTTCGGGGGCGTCCTGACCTTTACCGTAAAAGGCGATAAAGCCGCTGCTACCAAGGTGGTGGACAACCTCAAGCTAATCAGTCACCTTGCCAATGTGGGCGACGCCAAAACCCTCATCATTCAACCTGCAGCAACCACCCACCAGCAACTCTCCGAAGCAGAGCAGGTTGCCGCCGGAGTTGAGCCAAACGCCCTCCGCCTGAGTGTTGGCATCGAGCACGTTGAGGACATTAAGGAAGACCTCCAGCAGGCACTGGATTTGATTTAAGCTGGTTACAGTTGTTGTAGGGTTGCAGTGGTTACAGCCCCCACCCACAATTGCAACCTTGCAACAACTACAACCATTGCAACAACCTCAACTATTGCAGTTATGACCTTACCTGACTACCTCCACCACGCCTACGAGAACTTCCACCGTAAAATGCCCTTCTTCGGCTCCGGGCTGGAGGAAAGCCTGGAACGGATTGCGGAGGAAGACCTGTTCCGCCCGGTAGGGCACCGAACCATTGCCCAGCAGCTGGAGCATATGCTGGTATGGCGCCGGGACCTGATCAACAGGCTGACGGGTCAACCAAGGCAGAAGATAGAACTCGGCTCCCCTGAAGACTGGCCTTCTGGCGCCGGAAAGTCCAAGGCCGATTATTTGGAGGCTTTTGCCACAACCAAAGCCGAGATCCAGGCAGCCGTTGCCGCATTTGACTATTCGACGCTTAAAGATCAGCTGCATCCCGACTACGACTATACCAATCTCCACGTCCTGGAGGGAACGTTCCAACATGATATCTATCACCTTGGGCAAGTGAACCTATTAGCCGCACTATTGAAGGCTAACGGATGAGATATCGGATGAACATTGGGCCGACGTGGTCGACCAAATGACACATCTGACGGCCGGCCTTATTCATAATTATTCTCCCTTGACCAAATACCTATACCTAGAGCAACCTTTCACGCTGGAGTCGGGCGAAGTGCTGCCGTCGTTGACGGCGGCCTACAACACCTATGGGCAGCTCAACGCTGCCCGGGACAACGTGATCTGGGTCTGCCACGCCTTAACCGCCAACAGCGATGCCGAAGACTGGTGGCCAGGGCTCGTCGGCAGCGGCTACACCATTGATGCCGATAAATATTTCATCATCTGCGTCAATATCCTGGGCAGTAGCTACGGCAGTACCAGCCCTAAAAGCATTAATCCGGCCACGGGCCAGGCCTACGGCATGGACTTCCCGTTGGTCACTACCCGTGATAATGCGCGGTTCTTCAGCCTCGTGGCCGACCACCTTGGGGTTAGCCGCATTCGCCTGCTGATGGGCGGAAGCATGGGTGGCCAGCACGCCGGAGAGTGGGCTTGCCTCGAACCGGAACGGTTCGACCTGCTGTGTTTGCTGGCGACCAACGCCAAGCACTCGCCCTACGGCATTGCCTTTAACGAAACGCAGCGCATGGCGCTGCGGGCTGATCAAACGCTTGGCACAGACCAGCCGGAGGCTGGCCGCGCTGGCCTCGAGGCAGCACGGGCGTTGGCCGTGCTCTCCTATCGGCACTACCGAACTTACGACGCGACCCAACAACAACCACAGGAAGGAGACATCGATGATTTCCGGGCTAGTTCGTACCAACGGTATCAGGGGTACAAACTCTGGAAGCGCTTCGACCCCGTTTGCTACTATGCCCTCACCCGCAGCATGGACACCCATGATTTGGGGCGCGGACGCGGGAGCATTGCGGAGGCCCTGGCGAGCATCAAAGCCCCCACCCTGATCATCAGTATTGACACTGACGTCCTTTTTCCCACCGAAGAACAATCGGTGCTCAGCCGGCACATCCCCAACAGCCGGCTCGACGTCATGCAGTCCGACTACGGCCACGATGGCTTCCTCGTAGAGACGCCGACCATCGGTCGGCTGCTCGCCGACTTCCTCGCCGATCAACTCCGTATCGATGCGGGAACTAAGCATGCTTTTACCGAAAGTCTGAGTGGCCGGAATTTTGCTATTCCGGGAACGGAGGAGGTGTGATATTGTCTAAGCCGTCCAACCGCAAATAATCGAGACATACATTTTTGACTGCCAACACGGCACCTGCGGCCGCGGCAAGTCTGCAACATAGAAAGGCGTCCCCTCACACCGGAGGAGACGCCTTTTTTATTGTAAGCGGAGAAAGATTTAGTACTCCAATTTACCCTTGAAGAACTCGATGAACTCCTCAATGGTCATGGTTCCCTTATCTCCTTCGCCTTGTACCCGTAGTGCAACGCCTCCGGCTTCCATTTCCTTCTCACCAACGATGAGCATGAAAGGAATGCGCTTGGTTTCGTTATCGCGGATCTTACGACCGATGGTTTCGTTACGATCATCAACGAAGCCGCGGATATCGTGTGCTGCCAGCTGCGAGAGCAATCCGTGACAGTAATCGTTAAAACGCTCGGAGATCGGCAGGATGGCAAACTGCTCGGGGGTGAGCCAAAGCGGGAATTTACCACCGGTATGCTCGATCAGGATCGACGTGAAGCGCTCCAGCGAACCGAAGGGCGCGCGGTGCAGCATAACCGGACGGTGGGGCTGGTTATCGGAGCCGATGTACTCCAATTCAAAACGCTCTGGCAGGTTATAGTCTACCTGAACGGTACCCAGCTGCCAGCTACGGCCGAGGGCATCGCGCACCATGAAGTCCAGCTTAGGCCCGTAAAAGGCTGCTTCTCCGTAGGCCGTTACGGTTTTGATATCAATCTCCTGGCAGGCATCAATGATGGCCTGCTCAGCGATATTCCAGTTTTCTTCGGTGCCGATGTATTTCTCGGGCTTGTCTGGATCGCGGAGAGAAATCTGGGCCGTCACGTCGTCAAAACCGATCATGTTAAGGACTTCCTGTACAATATCAACAACGGCAATGAACTCGCCCTTGACTTGCTCTGGCGTACAGAAGATGTGCGCATCATCCTGCGTGAATCCGCGCACACGGCTCAAGCCGTGTAGCTCTCCCGTTTGCTCGTAGCGGTATACCGTACCAAACTCCGCGAGGCGGAGGGGGAGTTCACGGTAAGACCGGGGGCGGAATTTGAACATTTCACAGTGGTGCGGGCAGTTCATGGGTTTAAGCATAAACTCCTCACCCTCCCGTGGCGTCTTGATCGGCTGGAAGCTGTCTTCGCCATACTTATCCCAGTGACCGGAAGTAACGTAGAGGTCCTTCTTCCCAATATGTGGGGTAGTCACCTGTTGGTAGCCGGCATCTTCCTGGCGGGTCGTCAGATAGTTTACCAGTCGCTGGCGAAGTTGGGTGCCTTTGGGCAACCACATTGGCAGGCCGGCACCTACCTTCTCGGAGAACATGAACAGTTCCAGTTCTTTGCCGAGTTTACGGTGATCCCGCTTCTTGGCTTCCTCCAGCATTTCGAGGTATTCCTTCAGCTGTTTGGCTTTAGGGAAAGAGATTCCCGAGATGCGGGTAAGCTGTTTGTTGTTTTCGTCTCCGCGCCAGAAAGCACCGCCGACTTTCATCAGCTTGATGGCTTTGATGGCTCCGGTGTTAGGAATATGTGGCCCACGGCACAAGTCGGTGAAGTCGCCCTGAGTGTAGAAAGTGATGGTGCCATCTTCAAGGGCATCAAGCAACTCAAGCTTGTACTCGTCGCCTTTTTCGGTAAAGTAGGCAATGGCGTCCGCCTTGCTTACTTCCTTACGGACGTAGTCGTTCTTCTGACGGGCCAGCTCCAGCATTTTCGCCTCGATCCTGGGGAAGTCATCGGTACTGATGACCTGGCCTTCTGGGGGTTCTACGTCGTAGAAGAAACCGTTTTCGCCAGCGGGGCCATAGCCAAACTTGATGCCAGGGTAAAGGGCTTCGAGGGCCTCAGCCATGAGGTGGGCCGTTGAATGCCAGAAGGTTTCTTTGCCGGTCTGATCGTTCCAGGTGTGCAAAGCAATCGTGGCATCATTATCGATTGGAAGGTCGCGGTCAGTGAGGGCTCCGTTTACGGTTGCGGAGACTACGTTGCGGGCGAGGCCTTCAGAAATAGAGCGGGCGATATCCATAGCGGAGCTGCCGGCTTCGTATTGACGGACATTACCGTCGGGGAAAGTGATGTTAATCATGGGAAAATTTTTGCCCTCCTACGGATGAGGGCGGATTCGGAGCGTAAAGGTAAAGTCATTTCTCAATCCACGCAGCAAGTATTTCCTTATATTTGATTGCTTTCTGCATTACCCTTTGAAACCAATCATCATGCGTACAATCCTCTTTGTCCTTGCCAGCCTGTTTATGGTCGGTTGCTCTGCCCCTAAAGCAACAGGTAACACCCCTGATCTGAAAGACACAAGTGCTGCCAAATCCATTAACGAAACGGATGTAGATGCCGCAAGCGGGGTTGACCTTGCTTCATTTCTGAGACGTTTACCTGGTGTTTCTGTCCGTGGAAGCGGACCAGACGCTCAGGTTCAGGTCAGAGGTACGTCAAGTTTTGGTGCCGGCTCCAATCCTCTTTTTGTCGTCAACGGTACCATTTTGGGTAATAATTATTCTCAATTGTTCACTACCATAGATGTCAACGAAATTAAGAGCGTTCGCGTCCTTAAAAGTGCTAGTGAAACATCAGCCTATGGCCTTCAGGGCGGTAATGGTGTTCTTGAATTTACCCTAAAAAACTAATCATGCGTACCTATATTTTCTTGTTACTCGCCGCATCACTGATGGGTTGTGCAACAACATCTAACAGAGCATCTCTTCCCGAAAGAACAGAGCGTCACGGCGTCGTACGCCAGGAGGTTCCGGTTGCAACGGACCTCACCCAATATCTGATGCGAATTACTGGTGTTAACGTCATCGGTACAGGAGTGAATGCCCAGGTTACCATCCGGATGCCCACTAGCTTCGTAGATGCAGCCCAATTCCCCCTATACGTTATTGATGGCAACCCTTTTGGTAACAGCTACCAGGCTGTCTTCAACTACGTTAACCCCCTGGATATTGAGCGGGTACGCGTCCTTAAAAATGCCGACGAATTATCACAGTACGGTGTTCGCGGTGCGGCCGGCGTTATTGAGATCACTTTACGCAAAGAGTAAGCTGGCAATTGTTTCGTAGCTATTCACTATTGAAACAACTGATTATCCCCACTGTTAATTTTCAAAGTGCCTGCCGCCACAACGGCAACAAGTGCTGCCGACAGTTCGACAATGGGTAACGGAATACTCGGCCTTACGCTAAATAACTAACCATGCGCAACCTACTTCTCCTTAGTATTTCGCTCCTGATGTTGAGCTGTGTCTCGACCACAAATCGTTCTTCTGCGAGTCCGACCGTGCAAAGTCCGGATAAAAATACGGTGACCCAGGAAGACACCGGCTTCCCCACGGACCTCACCCAGTACCTCATGCGCGTTAGTGGCGTCAATGTCGTTGGCTCAGGTGCCAACGCTCAAGTGACCGTGCGGGGACCGGTTAGTTTTCAGGCAAGCGCCCGCTTTCCGCTATTCGTAATCAACGGTAGTCAGTTCGGAAACGATTATGCTTCCGTATTCAACACTGTCAACCCCGAAGAGATAAAGCGGGTACGCGTGTTGAAGGGAGCTGACGAAACAGCCATTTACGGTGTCCGTGGTGCGGCTGGCGTAATTGAAATCACAATTCGGGAAAATTAAAAAGCTTGTTTGGACCTTGACTCCCTGACAACCAAGGCCCAAATGCCGAGCAAACACCTGATAAAGCGTGTAAATTTACCTTATGCCCAAGTCCCAGATTCGTGACAACCTTAGTGCTTCCATTGCACTCAAGCAGGAAATACTTTCCGACGAGATAATGCTATTGCTCATTGATGCCATCAGTGCAGCGATCATCAGCGCCTATCGCTCAGGGAAAAAAGTCTTCTTTTGCGGCAACGGCGGCTCTGCCGCCGACGCCCAGCACCTGGCTGCCGAATTAAGTGGACGGTACTACTATGATCGTCCGCCCCTATTCGCCGAAGCCCTTCACGTCAACACCTCGTACATCACTGCAGTAGCGAATGACTACGACTTCGCAGACATCTACTCCCGCTGGCTAACCGCCATCGGCCAAGAGGGAGACGTTCTCGTCGCGCTGTCAACCTCCGGCAATTCCACCAACGTCGTAAAAGCGGTTGATCAGGCCAACAGCAACGGCATGGTAACTATTGGACTTACCGGAGCTAGTGGCGGACAACTACTTGACCGCTGCGACTTTCTTTTACGAATTCCGTCTACTGACACGCCCCGCATTCAGGAGTGCCACATGCTGGTAGGACACACAGTATGTGAAGTCGTGGAGGCCGCCATCTTTCCCAAGCCAGCATAGTCCATCGTTACTCGATAAAGACTCCCCCTGAAGTTTGCAACTTTTACGGCCGAAGAGATAGTTTGGTTTTCAAACGAACTTACTCATGAAAACCGAACTTTACACCCTGCAACAAAGCATCCTCCCTCCGGAAGGGCAACAAGTTATTGCGGACTATACCGCTGGTACCATAGTTGTCTATCAAGCCTTCAAACCAGAAATTGCTGAATACGCAGTAACTCATCAGGCCTTTGGGGGGCCGCATTATAAACACGGCCGGATGACCTGGATAAAACCAGGCTTCATGTGGATGATGTACCGTGCCGGCTGGGCCACTAAAAAAGACCAGGAACGCATCCTGCGGCTTACCATTACCCGCGCTGGCTGGGAGACCATCCTCGCAAAAGCAGTATACTCTTCATTTCAGGCAGACCATTACCCTGACCACGCTGCCTGGAAGGCAGCGATCGGACGATCGGATGTCCGCCTGCAATGGGATCCCGACCATGGGCCTACGGGAGCAAAACTCGGTAGAAAAGCCATCCAGATCGGCCTGCGTGGCAAAACCCTTACCGATTTCCACCATTCCTACCTCCTGAACATCGAAGACATCACACCCTTTGTGGAGGAGCAGCGCGGTAACATCGGTCCGGCCTTAATCGTACCGGTTGAGCGTGTGGTTGTCTGACGGGCAAAGTACCTTTGCCGCACAACCGCTGCCATCACCAGTTAATCGTTAGCAATCAGCAATCAACAATCGGGCGTATCCCGCCTTCCAGTCACCCTGACCGCCGCCGGAGAGCGCGCCCTGCGCGCTGGCCACCCCTGGATCTTCGACGGAGCCATCCAACGTCTTAAAGGAACAGGTAAAGCAGGTGACCTGGCAGTCATCTTCAGCTTCAAGAAAAACAAGTTCATTGGCGTCGGACTATTCGACCCGGACTCGCCCATCAGGATCCGGGTGCTCCACCAGGGAAGCCCGGCTCAGATCAACGCC
Organism: uncultured Lewinella sp.; assembly: GCA_964616365.1. Classification (GTDB taxonomy): domain Bacteria; phylum Bacteroidota; class Bacteroidia; order Chitinophagales; family Saprospiraceae; genus Neolewinella. Next base: position 7,560 of record CAZTTF010000397.1, read on the forward strand.
GAGTTCTTTCGCGAGAAGCTCGCCGTTGCCAAATTAAAGCGGGCTGACTTATTGGCAACTGACACCAATGGTTACCGCTTAATTCACGGCGAAAATGATGGCTTTCCCGGCCTGATCATTGATGTTTACGCAGGGGTAGCAGTTGTGAAGCTCTACTCTCCGGCATGGCTGCCCTGGCTGACGGAGCTAACCCCGCTTATGGTTGAAGCTGCAGGGGCATCCTCGATAGTCCTGCGCCTGTCTCGCAATACGGGCGCGGCCGCAGGTGCCATGGAACTCGAAGACGGAGCCGTGCTTCACGGTACGCTCTCTGATCCCGTAGTTGTTTTCCGGGAGCATGGCCTGCAGTTCTCCGCCGATGTAGTAGCGGGGCATAAAACAGGCTTTTTCCTGGACCACCGAGACAACCGCCGGCGCATAGGAACCATGGCACAAGGAAGGGAAGTACTTGATGTCTTCAGCTATGCAGGAGGCTTTAGTGTTCATGCCCTGGCCGGCGGCGCAGCCGCCGTGACCAGCCTCGACATTAGCGCCCCGGCCCTTGAACAAGCCCGGAGCAATGCCCGCCTGAACGGTCTCGACCTTACTCACCATAAAACGATGGCCGAGGATGCCTTTGTCGCCCTCGAACAACTCGCCCGCTCCGAACGGGTGTTTGACATCGTCATCGTCGATCCCCCCAGTTTCGCTAAAAGCGATAAGGAGATTCCCGGAGCCCTGGCCGCCTACCGCCGGATTAATAAACTGGCCCTCCCCCTGGTAGCCCCCGGTGGCGTTTTGCTGGCGGCATCCTGCTCGGCCCGTGTCTCAGCGGATGATTTTTTCCGGACGGTAGAAGCTGTTCTCCACGCCTCTGGGCGTGGGTTCAAACTTCTGGATAAAACCTACCATGATATAGATCACCCCATCGGATTCCCCGAAGGAGCCTACCTGAAATCAGGGTATTACCGCATGAATTAATCCTCGACCTTATTTCTTGCTTTAGCCTTCTCTGGCACGTCCGTACTCCTTCTTGGTCCCATCCTGTGGCACCAGCGTCCCCGCCAAAATTATCGCCAACCTAGCGACTGGCTTTATTCAGCACGACACGCGTAAGCTAACAGCAGACACTATAGTTACCAAGATGACAAGCAGTAATTGCGCTAACATGTCTGACCTTAGCGCCTGATACAACCAAGTCAGCATCTGCTGGTTATCTATGGGTGGGCTACGTATATTCTCTGCGTATCCTATATTTAGTAAACAATCTTCCTATAATCAGCGAAAA
>CAZTTF010000398.1:0-54027 GCA_964616365.1 uncultured Lewinella sp.
CGAGTAGCTGATGACCAGCAAAAACAAAATGTACAGGCTAAAGTCAGGAATGATCCTTCCCCAGTCAGGGTCTCCCCTTCTGCCAACGCTAATGGCAAAGAGAAAGTACGAGCCGTACATCAGCCAAAAGGCTACGTGTAAAATCGGCTTATTATGTTTCTGAAAAAAAGTGGACATGAGCAGCTTTCCCGCAGGTACATGCACCAAATAGCCAGTGAATGATGTCGGGACACCAAAACTAAGCTATTTCACGGCTATTACCTGTAGCATTCTACCGTTCCGCCTGATTCATCGACGGCTCCGGTAGAATGCCTACACAGCTAACCTAAGTACTATCTACAGCTCACGGTTATAGACGTTTCCATTTACATCAACCAGACGCAGTAGACCTACGCCTTCTTTGACAAAGATACTGGTAAAACGTGCGTTATCAGGAAGGTCCACAACTGGCTCAAAAGCTTCAGCGGGTTGAATAATCTGAAGTACCTCATTGTAAATGGTTCCACCTACATTAATGGAATCACGGAGTTCTACGATATCATCCTCAAGGATGATCTGTGGTTCGAGGATCACAGCGTGAGTACGCTGGAACTGACCGAAATTACGTCCCTTGAAGCTGTAAGACAGGATCACCTGATCGGGCACACCCAGGCGGCCAGCAATCAATTCGAGGAAATTGATGGCCATGTCAATTCCAAGTTCCTCACTCCGAAACTGGTACTCACCAATCGCATCACAGGAGATTTCCCGCTCTTCATCAACCAAGGTAGAGCAAACCTCATTTTCGGGAGTAACTACGTTACGAGCAAAAGTAAAATCGAAAGAGACACTGTCGTCACGCATAAAGGTCAGCACGTCATCCCCGATGGTGGGGTCAAAGGCTTCGAAGTCGTAAGTAAGCCCGGGGCAAAGGCGACAAACTTCCCGGTCACAGCCAGATATAAGCGCCACAGTCATGAGGAGCGTTACGAAGAAAACATTTTTCATTTGGTACAATTAAGTTCGTTTAGAAGGGTATTCATTGATAAAAGAAATACCGCCTGAGGTCTAACGATCTCAGACGGTAAAACGCTTATTATGCGTGAAATTTATTTGCTTTAGCGACTGGTATGAATCAGACCTCCGCCAACGACGTCGTCTCCTTCATAGAACACGGCGCTTTGCCCCGGGGCAACGCCCCGGACGTCAGCATAAAAATCAACCGCAAAGCGGTCCGGTGCAATCTGCTCGACCAGACTCATGGTGCCGGCATCCTTGTACCGCACCTTGGTCAGCATCTCTAAGCCGGATTCAGGAAGCTTATCGTATTTCTGCAGCGTGGCACCACCAACCATCATCCCGTTGCGAACCAGGTCTTCTACCCTACCCAGGGTTACCTGGTTAGTGGCCGCATCAATTTTTGTGACGTACATCGGCTCACCAAAAGCCATACCGAGACCTTTGCGCTGGCCGATGGTGTAAAACGGATAACCCTGGTGCTGTCCCAGCACCTCACCGGCAGTAGACACAAAATTACCACCAGCCACCTGAGCTTCCAGCTCAGGAAGCCGCCGCTTGAGGAAACCACGGTAATCATTATCCGGAACAAAACAGATTTCGAAAGACTCCGCTTTCTTACTCAGCTCCTCGTAGCCCCAATCGTAGGCAAGCTGACGGACTTCTGGCTTCGTCAAATGGCCAAGGGGGAACCGGCTACGCGCCATACACTCCTGGCTAAGCCCCCACAAGACGTAACTCTGGTCTTTGTGGGCGTCTGCCGACTTACGCACGTGCCAACGGCCAGCGTCAGTCTGATTTAATTGGGCGTAGTGCCCCGTAGCGATAAACTCGCAATTCAGGGCGTCTGCACGCTTGAGCAACGCACTCCACTTGATGTGCGTATTACACAACACGCAGGGGTTAGGGGTCCGCCCTGCCATGTATTCATCAACGAAATTGTCGATTACATGATCTCCGAACTCATCCCGAATATCGATGATAAAGTGGGGGAAGCCCATCTCTACGGCTACCGAGCGGGCATCATTGATCGAGTCGAGGCTGCAACAGCCTGTCTCTTTCTTGGAGCCACCACTGTTGGCGTAATCCCAGGTTTTCATGGTAATACCGACGACCTCATATCCCTGCTCATGCAGCATCATGGCCGTAACGGTGCTATCGATGCCGCCACTCATGGCGACGAGTACACGTCCGTGCTTGCTCATATTGTATAGTTTTTCGCGCAGGTTAAAGGGCCTGGCCAAAAGTGTACCTCGGGGATTGAACCAGGATATAAACGCGTAACTGCGTAACCTTATCCGACAAGAACAATCCAAAATGCGCGCAAAGGTAACGGTTTTGTAGGAGAGAGAGTTGCAGAATTATCTGCACTAAAAGGTCTTACAGATATAATCGGAGATCCGCCGTTGAATCGAGATACAGCTCTCCCCTAATAGCTATCCCAACGGGCACGGTATCCCCTGACATCCATATGCACTACCATCGTGCCGGGATAAAGACCAAGTCCTCCTGCGTTTCCAATGATTTCGGAATCAAGAATGTCCAAAATAATCTCTTTATCCAATGCTGTAACAGCCCCATCTTGATTCACGTCTCTAACTGTCATATCAACGGCTTCTCCTCTTAGGTGTCTGCTTTGCGATGCCCCGCCTACTGTCTCGTTGTGAAGTGGACTCCTGTATCCATTTGACACAACAAAGGCATTGTAATCATAACCCTTTCTTTCAAGTGCAGCCCTGAGGTCGATTATCTTGTACAGCACGCGCTTATCAATTCGCCAATACACCTTCTGCTCCCGGTCGAACAGACACTTTCGAAAAGAAGCATCCCGTGATACCAGATCTCTTATTCTCGTATTACCAGCAATTTTCAGATAGAGCTTACTACGTGGAACCAGGTAAAATTTGGCCCCGCGAAATGCCTTGGCGTATTTAGGATTATTGATCTCCTGAGTCTCCTTGTAGTTTGGAGTTAAGTCAGAGAGGCCAACTGCTTCGAGCGTCGATAAAAGACGATCAATGTCCTCTGCATTTACCACTGCTTCAGTCCTGTAAAAAATTCCGTAGTAAGCGCGAAATGTATAATCCCTTACTTGCCAGGAAAACAAATAGCCTCCCATCCACCCCAGAGCGAGCAGCCCCGCTATTCCATAAAATCCAGGCCGAAGCCAACTCGTTAACTTTCGATCTTCCATAAGCTGGTCAATCCGAATTAGACCAAGTCGTCTTCCCAGCCCTGGGTTGCCTCAAGTGCTTCGAGTTCTTTTAACTGAAGTTTTTCCTCGGCGGATAATTCTTGGATCGCAGTCAAGGCTTGCTTTCGGCTCAAGTACCGTTTTCGCATCTCTTTCTGGATGGCTTCTTCTTTCCAGTTACTGGATTTGGAGATACTGGTCGGCAAGCCAAAAGCGGAGAGGTAAAGAACGGCCAATACCATGAGGAATACGGGAATTGGCAGCATTAGCCAGAAGGTGATGGCCGGGATGGCAAAACTCAGAATGATGAGTACCAGCGTAGTAAAAGAAAAGACAATTGAGCAGGTGTAAAAGGCCATTTGGGCGTCCACTGCCTTTTTGGCTTCTTTACGTAATTCGTCGTGCATAACGGTGTATGTGTATGTCCCTAAAGTAAGTCCAAAAGGGAGAACCGGTCATAAAATTCGACGGATACCAGCCTAAAGTCGCTGCGGGTACGAATACACCCAAACCACTTTGACTTAAGTATATCAGCCTGCGTACCACTACGCTGCACCTGCGTCCCCGCACCAATCGAGTTTGGGCGCGGACGCAGGTGCAAAGCAAGCGTTTCAATATTAGGCAGGCGAACTGGCCTCCTTCTTGCCAACGATAGGCTGCAAGATGAGGGCAATCAGGATCGTCAGAGCACAGCCAATCAGGTTTAACCAGAGGTAAGCCAGGTCGATGAGGTCATAAGCATCAGCAATGAAAGTTGCCGCAATAAACAGTTCAGCAACAATCGCAGCAATAAGAACTGCCCTTCCTCCCACATGCTTCAGGAAGAAGGCAACGGCAAAGACGCCAAGGATTACGCCGTAGAACAGCGAGCCAATGATGTTTACCGCCTGGATCAGGTTGTCGAAAAGGTTAGCAAATGCCGCAAAGGCGAGGGCCACACATCCCCAGCCAATGGTCAACAGTTTACTAGCAGTAAAGTAATGCTGGTCAGCACGATCCGGCACAAAGCTCCGCTTGTAGATATCGATCATGGTTGTCGTAGCTAGGGCACTGAGCTCCGAGCTGGTACTTGACATAGCAGCGGAGAATATCACAGCCAGTAAAAGGCCGACTAACCCCACCGGCAGGTAATTGATCACAAAGGTGATGAAGACATAGTCCCGATCTTCTACGATTGCTTCCTCTCCCCGGCTTTCAGCTTCCGCCTTCACCAGTTTGTCTACCCGGGACGCCAGCATTTTACGGGCATCAATGGCCGTGGATAATTTATCGCTGTTGGCAGCAATAGCAACCGTTGCGTCGGTTTCCATTGCCTCCACCAATTCGTGAGAAATCATCTCAGCCCGCTGATTGATATAGCTGTACCCTTCTTCGTAGGCTTCCAAACGTGGCGCAAATTGTTCGGATGCTGCTACGCGGTCAAGGTTAGCTTTATTGAAGTGCAATGGTGGAGCCACAAAAAGGAAAAAGACGAATACCATAATTCCGATAAACAGGATCAGGAACTGCATTGGCACTTTAAAAATGCCATTAAACAGCAACCCCAGCCGACTTTCGGTAAGGCTTTTACCCGACAGATAGCGCTGAACCTGACTTTGATCAGTGCCGAAATAACTCAAGAAGAGGAAGGTACCTCCGAGCAAGGCTGACCAGATGTTGTAGCGATCGTTGAGGTCGAATTTAAAATCGACGACCTCGAGCTTACCCAGCTCGCCGGCAATGCCGATGGCATTGCCAAAGTCGATCCCCTCCGGAAGGCCGTTGACGACTACCACACCGGCTATTACCATGCCGGTCAGAATGACGATCATCTGCTGTTTCTGGGTAACAGACACCGCTTTGGTCCCCCCCATTACCGTATAGAAGATAACAACGATACCGATCAGTAAGATCGTCCAGCCAAGGCTCCAGCCGAGGATAGAAGAGAGGATAATGGCTGGCGCATAGATGGTGATACCTGCCGCTAATCCTCGCTGAACAAGAAATAGAATTGCCGTGAGCGTACGTACTCTGACGTCGAAACGCCCTTCCAGGTATTCGTAGGCGGTGTAGACGTTAAGCCGGTAGTAAATCGGCAGCACGAAGACACAAAGGATAACCATGGCAATAGGCAGGCCAAAGTAAAACTGAGCAAATCCTAGCCCATCGTTGTACGCCTGACCAGGAGTACTCAGAAAGGTAATCGCACTTGCCTGGGTTGCCATGACGGACAGTCCGATGGTCCACCATTTCAAATCACGATCGCCCTGTAGATAGCTTTTTACGTTGTCGACGGAGCGGGTTTGCATTACACCGTAGATCACGATGGCTGCGAGGGTGCCGGTCATTACCAGCCAATCAAGAGTACTCATGCGTAGGCTTGGCTAAAGAGGTAAAACAGGACAATGAGCAGGACGTGCAGTACAAGCACAAAAGCGTAGAGATTACGCCAGCTACCGAGCACCGGCGGCGTCTCGTCGGTGGAAGTGTCAGTGTTTTCCGGGGTCATGAGTTAATTGGTAAGGACTGTAGTTCGGCCGTGAGTTGTTAGGACAACAACGGTCGATTGGTGGCGCAAGGTACTACACTTACACTGTTATTTTAACTCTGACATATTGCTCGGGTATTTTGCTCGACAATCAGGGGTATTGAGTAGATGGTTAAACAACGAAGGCGCCCTGTCCTTGAGGTTGCTTCCACGGAGAGCACCACCTGCCGCACAAGCCCGGAGCTATGACAAGTCACAATATCCTCTACTACGATAACAGAAGTAGCCCCGAAAAAGGACCATTACCCACGCGTCACCCCTCGGGCACGAAGTTGGGCTTTCAACTGGGTGCGGGCTGCATACACCCGACTCTTGGCAGTGCCTACCGGCACCTGCATAATTTGAGCAATTTCCCGGTATTTGTTCCCCTGTAGGTGCAATAGAAAAGTCCGTCGGTAATCATCAGGCAAGGTACTGATCAAGGCCATGATCTCTTCTACCCCCATCCTGCTTTCAGCAGGATTGCTGACCACGTGGTTGCCAAACCAGGGGCCAACAGGTTGGTCCCGCAAAACGAGTTCCCTGCGGCGTTTCCGCTGGCGGTAATCCGAAATGAAGGTATTCCGGATGATGGCCTTCACCCAGGCAACAAAGTTGGTACCAGATTTAAAACTTCTCCGGTGCTTGAAGACCAGGTAATTGACCTCCTGCAAAAGATCTCTCGCCCGGTCTTCATCCCGGGTAAGCGTTATCGCCAACTGGCGAAACTCAGTCATGTGTCGATTCCGGAGGATTTGGATTTCTTGAATTGTCATAGCACTCGATTAAAGGATTAACTTTCTAGTTGGTTCAACCATTTGGTTAATAAGAGTTCAAAAAAATACTGGCGGTTGGTTGCCGCCAGTATTTTTCACTTATTAGACCGCAAGACTAGCGCGGATAAACTGTACTATTTCTGCCTTTCGCTCCGCCAAAATCGGTTGAAAAGGATCACCCTGGATCCCGGCTACCGTTGTCACGATTGGCCGGGCGATGAAGGGAAAGATGATCATAGACATCGTATTCATGAGCAGGTGGATGGGATTTACTTTACGGATGAGGCCCCGCTCTCCCTCCTCTATCACCTGCTGAAAGAAATTAAGCATTGCTGCAGGAGCCTGACCAGAAGCAATGTTTTCGGTCATGAATGCCCCCTGATTCTGGGAAAGCTCGTGCATCACAAACATTGGTAAATGGGGCCTTTCCAGCAATACCTCAAGGTGATTACTCACCAGGTCTTCAAGTTTTTCAAGCACCGGCTTGTCTCCACTGATGCATCTTATCGTCATCGGCTGAATCACCTCCATGGCCTCCGTCAGGATAACCCGGAAGAGCTTTTCCTTGCTGCGAAAATAATAGTGCAGCATCGCTTTATTGATGCCAGCTTTATCAGCAACTTCCTGCATTCTGGTCCCCGTGTATCCCTTCTGCATGAAGACGGCTTTCGCCGCCTCAAGGATTTTTTCCTCAGTATTTTGTTGCTTGTCAGTTTTCACGCGCTCAACATATTTGCCACTGAGAACGCCACCATTAACCAAATGGTTGAACTACTGGTTAGCTCGCATGATCAATGGGAACCACTAGTCACAAACAGCAATATGGGCGCGGCCGCGGGTGCCGGGCTTGCGTTATTAAAAGCAAGGGTAGTAAGTTTGAGCTCAAACCTACAGCAACAACTGATAATCTGACTGCGTTATCCGACTGAAACCTTTACAACATGAAATACGCTACCTACCTGCTATTTATCTTCTTTTTCCCTATAGCCCTTTCCGCCCAGCTTGTGGGAGATAAGGAGAATGGTTTGGCCAGTTATTTCAGTCCGGAATACGATAAGCGGGAGACCGCTTACAAAGTCATTTACCACAAGGACGAATTAGTGGCTGCCCACCGGCAGTTTCCCTTCAACAGTACGGTCCGGGTAAAGAATATGGATAATGGCAAGACGGTGGATGTACGCATCATTGACGAAGGGCCCTTTATCCGTAGCCGGATCATTGAGTTGAGCGAGCGGGCAGCAGCCATCATTGGGCTGTTGGGCAAGGAGACTGTACCCGTTGAACTCACCTTACTCTCCACTCCCAACCAACCAGCGGTTGCCATTGCTCCGGAGCCCCCGGTGAACAACGATCCCGTTGTAACGCCCAATGCCTCTGAACCAGACCCGGCACCTGCGGCCCCGCCCCAGGTAACCCCTGCCCCTACCCCCGCTGAGAACCCCGCGGTAGTTACTCCTCAGCCTGCCCCGGTTACAACACCGCCGCCAAGCGTCAGCCAGACTGCCCCACCCCGCCCTACGGTATCTGACGCTGGCAAGGAAGTTAAAACAACCAGGGTAAGCAGTAAGCACGAAACACTCCGCAAAAGTGAATTCGCGCCGGGCGTTTACAAGATCAACCTTTCTGAGCCACCAGCAGGCACTCATGGGGTTCAGGTTGGTAGTTTCAGTGACCTAGAATCAGCAATGGATAAGGTTGCCGAACTGCAAAGCAAGTGGTTCGACGACATCCTTATTGAACGGGTCAACATTGGGACAGCCTCCCGCTTTAAGGTCATCCTCGGGCCTTTCAAATCGTTGAAAAGCGCTCAGCGGTATGCTTCGGACCTGAAGAAACGCTATAAAATGGATGGGTTCGCGGTTCCTATCCGCTAAAGGCATACCTAAGCCGGATTGGTTTGGGACAATTAGCGCGCGGCTAGCGTGGTTGTTGATGAGGCAAAAAATGTAGTCGAAGCCTCAGTTTCGGCGAGACTTTTTAACGAAATCAGAAGCTGCGATAGCAAGTGATAAAGTCCCAAACCACTTTGACTTAGGTATAGTCCCCCGGTATGCGCTCGCTACAGGTTGTAGCACCTCATGTTTGGTTTATTTCGTCTGTTAGTTCTTTAGTCTGTTAGATAGTCACAATTGCCTAACAGACTGCAGAACTAACAGACTTGACAATCCGGAAGATTAAGTCATAACAATCAGTAACTTAGATCATTGCCTCGTGCCTAGCCTGACATTACTTTACTTGCCAGTCACCTTGCCGTTAGCATGTACCAGGCGGTAGCGAACCATCTCCGGACCAACGACTTCGAACATGGTGGGGCCATTCTGGAACTTGACTTCAGTCTCTTCGTTTTTCCCCAGCTGGCTGGTAAAACAGACCTCGTACACCTTATGGTCATCAGGGACAGTCGCACCACTAATCACGTTTTCCGAAGTCCAGAGCGTAGACAAGTAGCCGCGTTCAGCAAAACGGGTTCCGAAATTATTCACTTTGTAGCCTGGCAGATTCAGCGACCTTACGGAGTGAAAAACCAAAGCGGCACTGTCAAAGCGGATGGTATACTGAAAGGCGAGCAGATCTTTGAATCCGGAGGTTTCGATAGGCAAGCAAACCACTTCTCCTTTTTTAGCCTTGGCTGATCCCATTCGGAAGATCAGTCCGGGCGCATCACGGTCTTTATCCTTAGGGTCCTGGCGCAAAGGCGCCTTTTTGTCCACCTTGCCAACTACCGGACCTCCGTCCTGAGCATTAACCCCGGTATCGTTACAGGCAAAAATCAGGGTTGCGAAAAGGAAAAGCGCTAAATATTTCATGGAGAAAATCTTTTTTCAGGCCCACAAAAGTAATTCGTTCTTGCGGGGCTTTGCTACAAAGGCCGCAAACATCCGTGAATTATCCTACTTTTAGGCATCTATTAAATGTATTCATGCCCCAGGGTATGCGCTTTATCCCGACTTACTAAACCAACCGAACCATGAAACATCTATCCTATCTTGTCTTATTAGCCTTTATGCTAAGCAGTTGTGTCCCTAAATCGCAGTACCTCGCACTGGAAACAGAGCGTAATTACTACCGCAATCAGACAACACTAGCCGACAGTCTTGCTGATCAAAGGGCGATCACTGCCTATGACGAAGTTGATGTCACAGACAATGAACTACGGGCACGAATCCAGGAAGTTGAATCCCTACGGGCCACCAATATTGCTCTTAATAAAAGTTACCAAGACATTCAGGTACGCTACCAGGAGTTATTGGATCAAAGTCAGAGCATGTTGATTGAGAACGGCGAACAGGTAACCGACCTTCAGCAGAGTCTCGCTGACCGTACGGCAGAGGTGGCTCAGCGCGAAGCGGAGCTTCGCCAAATGGAGTTAGACCTCAAGGCACGTGAAGAGGCCATTGCCCGGGTTGAGGGCAATCCTTCCGGGCCTAGCGCCTACGGACAGGTTACCGTACCGGGTGGCCGACCTGACCTATCACAGGCCCAGAACGCAGCTTTGGTGTTAAATAACATCCAGAGTGATCTTGGTCAGTTACTGAACAATAATCTGGCGGCGAGCAACTATGACCTCGTCCCTGCCGGCGTGAACCGTCTGCAACTGACCCTCACGGAAAAAGCCCTGTACAAAGACGGCTTTAGCGTAAGTACTGCCGGCCAGCAATTGCTCCGCAGAATTGCTCAGGTGATGAGGAACTATCCGGCGGCTGAAATTGTCATCGTCGGCCACGCTGACAGTGCCAACCCTAATACCTTACGGGCTTACGAAGACAGCACCGATAAATCCATCCACATCTCCCAGCAATTGATCAACTTCGGTATTGACCCCAGTATGATCATCGCCGGCGGTAAGGGATTTTATGACCCCGTAGAAAACAGTGCTACGGAGGAAGGCCGGGAGGCCAACCGGCGAACTGACATCATGATTGTTGTACCTCAGTAATCGCTTCAACCCTCTCTTATGCATAGTTTAACTAAATCATTTGGCTGGCCTTTACTCGGGCTGGTTGTGCTCCTCATTGCCGCTTGTGATCCGGCATCCATCCTCGGACCACAAGCAGGTAGTGCGGGAAAAAGTGATCTAAGGGTGAAGTTCCACAGTGGCTCATGCTACGGCCGTTGTGAAGTATTCACCCTGGAGCTGTACGACAATGGGTTACTACTCTACAAAGGAGAAAGGTTCACCGATCGCCCCGGAGTATGGCAAAGAAACATTGACCGCCGCAGGACGGTCGCCTTGCTCGATAGTTTTGAGCGGGCCGACTTTGAGAATTACCCCTTGAACTTTCGCGGGCAGATTCCGGACGCCCCGACTCTTGAGATCACGTATTATGATGAGGATAAAAGGGCCTATCCAACCTCTTTTAAAGACATTGCTCCTCCCGAACTGGAACTCCTGACCAAACAGTTACGACGCCTGGCCAGCCTCCCTGACTGGCGGCAAGTTTCAGCAGACATCCCCGATGAAGATATTGTCCCGGTAGCAGACGCTGCCCGTGAAGAAATCATTGTCCAGCTAGCCCCAGGCGTGGAAGCAAAAGCCTGGATCATTGCCTACGGCAAACAGAATGTCCGGCTCAAAGAGCGCATATCTCCTAACAGTAGTTACTATATCATCACCGCTGACCCCAACATCATGCCGGCAAAGGCACTCCTCGAAAGGTTACGCCTAGACGAATCCGTTCAGAGCGCCCAACTTAACCGACAGGTAGAAATGAGGGAATAGCACGCGCACAACCTACTGTCAGTCCCTGAAAGATTTAATAAACCCAGCCTCCGTTATAAAGCGGTAATTGCCCACTGGCTGTCCTCGATCAAATCGCGGTAGTCTCTTTAGACCGTTGTCCGGTAAATCAAGGGAAAACTGTTGATTCAGCTCTGCAACGGTAAACCCATCCCAGTGAATTTCCCGCAAAATATCACGAAAGTTTTGACCACCAAGCACACTCCTTAACAACAGCTGTAATCTTCCATTGCTGAACATATCGGCCTTAGCCAGATGCTCCCGATACATTTCCAGTGATTTTCTGAGGTCAATCTCCGGCTGCGAATCCGGGATTAAGCCAACGAAATATGTATGGTTGCGCAAAAGGTTCCTGCCCGACATGTCATCGTAGGCGACAGACCGTACGGTCATCAATTTATTGGTATCGAGCAGGAAGAAGTTATAGTAGGCTCCATTGAGTTTTCTCAGCCAGGCCAGCCCCTCTAGGCTGCTAAAGCTATGGCCAAATCCGGAGCGACACGGTAAAAAATGAATTCTCTTTAGAATGGTTCGGACGCTCCGCTTGAGTTTAAAGCGCGTCAGATATTGACCATGTTGTAACACCAGCACTGCAGAATCCAAATCTCCGAGAAACACATCAGAGATTTCAATTTGGTAAGGGATGATCGAAACATCAGCGCGCACTTCTTCACCGGACAAAACCAAAAGGCCTAGGGAAAGGAGCATTGACTTACAGAACATGTATTCCATTTACCTCCTAACCTGCGTTAAACTGGAAATAGTGCCCATTAACATGAACAGGAGAACTATCGCTCCCTGAATAACTGCGTTTTATAAGTTTTGCCAAGGCATTAGGACGACAACCCCTATATTGGATGCTGCGTAAGCTAAGTGCAAAAGCATTACCAAAGAGATAGAAGACTATCAACCGACTTAGTTACCTTTGCGCCGCATTTAACGAATCGATATGGGATGGTTTAAACGCCTCACTAGTGGCATACAAACAACGACACGTAATAAAAAGGACACCCCTGAGGGTCTTTGGTACAAGTGTAAACGTTGCAGCGAAACGGTAACCCGCAAGGATTTGCGGGAGAACCTATACAAATGCCCTAACTGTAACTACCACGATCGAATTGGATCCGAAGAGTACTTCGAAATCCTCTTCGATGGAAAGTACGAGGAGTTCCAGGCAGATATGTCCGCCGTAGATATCCTTGAGTTTTCCGATCTCAAATCCTACGAAGACCGTCTTGCTGCGGCTAAAAAGAAAACGGGTTTGACCGATGCCATCCGGGTTGCCCGGGGCAAGGTGAACCGCCGTCCACTCGTGATTGCGTGTATGGACTTCAGCTTTATCGGAGGCTCCATGGGGAGCGTGGTTGGAGAAAAAATTGCCGTTGCAATTGACGAAGCACGTACCAGCCGCACGCCACTACTGATCATCTCCAAGACCGGAGGTGCCCGAATGATGGAAGCAGCCTTCAGCCTCATGCAAATGGCCAAGACCAGCGTGAAGCTCAGCCAACTTGCGAAAGCTAAAGTCCCTTACTTCAGTCTGATGACCGATCCTACCACAGGTGGTGTAACGGCCAGCTATGCCATGCTCGGAGACATCAACCTAGCGGAACCTGAAGCACTTATCGCCTTCGCGGGCCCACGGGTTGTAAAAGAGACCATCAAAAAAGAATTACCTCCGGGTTTCCAGACCTCCGAGTTCTTGCTGGAGCACGGATTCCTTGATTTTATCGTCGATCGTGGAGACTTAAAACAGCGCCTGGGGGACCTCCTCTACCTTTTCGAACCTGCGACCAAGGGTGCGTAATCGGTTAATTGCCATATTCGTTTGCCTTTTGCTCGCCAACGTGCTGAACTACGCGCTTGGGGAGTGGCTAAGCGATGGTATCCCGAATTGGTCACCGCCGCAGGCGGTGATGGATGGCTCCTCCCTCAATGCCAGCAGGCTATTGCAGGAGCGCGCCGACACTACCATCAGCATGCAAGCCACCCAGGAGGCTTTGTACGACTACTTCGTCTGGCTTGACGCTGGCGGACAAACAAATTACCAACAATGGCGCACGGCGTTGGATGAGCTCCCTGAGGTTGCTACCGCAACCTACCTTGGGCGTGCCCTCACGGTAGCAAACAGTGCCAACGCCTCCCGCTACCTGGCCCTTTTGCTGTTGGTCATTTCCGGGCTCCTTCTCTGGGGTAAAGCGCTGAAAGAAGGTGCACACCTTACACCGGTGCTATACTTCATAATAACACTGGGAACGACCGCCCTACTTGGGAGTTTGTCTTCTCCTCTCTTCACTGCACTTTTGGCCGGGGGATGGTTAGTCTATTTTGTTAGCCTGCGGCTATCCCTTCCCATCTACGCTACTGAGTGGTGTCGCATGATGCGGCCACTGCTCACACTTCAGTTTTTCCTTCTGGCCACCATCGCCTTCCGTGGTCCAGAATTAGTAGAATACTGGTTCTGGACCAGCCCTGCCTATCGCATGGGACTGACCTTTGTTACCTTGCTCACCGTGTTTTTCCACCTCTCCATCGTCTCGACGGTGCTGCAAAAGGCGGAGATGGACAGGTATGCGCAACTCTTCGGCTTTGGAATCCCACTCGGTATCACCCTTGGAATAATTGGCCTCGTCCTCGGCTTTTACGGCTCGGAAGCAGGTGCAGGCTTAGGACAGATAAACTACGAACTCAACCTCCTTCCGCCGCAAACCGTTGGTGATCTCAACCCTGATGCTCCCTTCCTGTTAACGGGAGCAGGAATCATTCTGGCAATCATCTCCGGCATCGGATACTTTGTGCAACGGATCGCTCGTTGAGCCGGAAACAATAGAAAAACAGTGAAATACCTGCCACATACAAAACAGTTTCTCCTTGGCATTGTCTTATGCCTTTCAATTGGTCAGCTAAAGGCCCAAAATATTCAAATTAATATGGATTCAGTTTCTTACGCCCTGGGCGTAATCCTTTCAGGAAATCTAAAATCACAAGGTTTTGACCAAGTCAATGCCGAGGAATTAGCTAAGGGTTTTCAGGAAAGTATCAGCGGTACCGCTACACTGGACGCTGCGGCCGCAAACGCTATCCTTCAATCGTTCATGCAACAGAAGCAGGAGCTTGCCGGTGCTGAAGCACGTAAGGACGGAGAAGAGTTTCTCGCTAAAAATGCAGAGCGCCCGGAGGTTACCGTAACCGACTCTGGTCTGCAATACGAGGTATTGCAAGAAGGATCAGGTGCCAGCCCGACAGCTACCGAAACGGTAGAAGTACATTACCACGGTACATTGATCGATGGCACCGTCTTCGACAGCAGCGTCGATCGCGGAGAAACCATTGAATTCCCATTGAACCGGGTAATTCCTGGTTGGACAGAAGGTGTGCAGTTGATGAAGGAAGGAGCAAAGTACCGCTTCTTCATCCCCTTCAACCTGGCATACGGTCCCCGTGGCTCTGCGCCGAAAATTCCACCATATGCAGCGCTTATCTTCGACGTTGAGCTCTTCAAAGTCAAGTAATCGCTACATAGTGACGAAACAAAACGGTCCTCCCCTAAAATCAGGGAGGACCGTTTTGCTTTTCTAAGCATTCCAACAAAAGGCCCTTACCATTATAGTCAGGACCTGATCAGCGATATCTAAGCATTATGCATGTGCTACAGGACCGTCAACCTGCTCCGTAGCAGGTTTATCCTGGAAGAGCTCCGGGAGCTCCTCTAGGGCTCCTGATGCGTAGGCAAAACCGGCCAGAAGGCAAAGAGTGATGAATGCAGTGAACACACGGGCTTTACGACGGCGGGTCCGATCATTCTTTTCAGTGCGGTAATTCATGGTAATGTGGACTAGGTTGAGTTGATATGTAGATTGTAAGGGTATAACGCAACAACTCCCCCACCCCGTACATTAGTTGCCAAGGAAATATTAAACCACCGTTACCAAAATTTTAAAATGGCAGAACTGACTGAAATATATCCGCTGATCCAGCAAGAAGTAACCAAAGCCGGGGCCAAGCTGGTTGCTGTCTCTAAAACAAAACCGATGGAGGCCATTATGGAACTCTATAGGCTGGGACACCGGGATTTTGGAGAAAATCGTGTAGCCGAATTGGTGGATAAGCAGGCCCAGCTACCAAAAGATATTCGCTGGCACTTTATCGGTCACCTCCAGCGCAATAAGGTAAAAGCCATTGCTCCATTCGTCCACCTCATTCATGCCGTGGACTCCCCACGGCTGCTACGCGAAATAGCCAAGCAAGGAAAGAACAACGACCGCAGCATTCCAGTACTCCTGCAATACCATATCGCTGCAGAAGAGAGTAAGTACGGGCTGGACCCGAATACACCAACTGCGATACTCACCGATATTGCCCCAGAAGAGCTTGACGGCATCACTATCAAAGGCGTCATGGGGATGGCAACCTATACCGATGTGGACGAGCAGATTGCCGCGGAGTTTGACCAACTTGCAGGCGTCTACAAAGTATTAAAGAACAGTACCTTCAAGGAGGATGTCGCTTTCTCAGAGATAAGTATGGGGATGAGTGGAGATTACCCTATTGCCTTGCAACGAGGAAGCACCATGGTTCGTGTTGGCTCCCTACTATTTGGCAGTCGTTAAATCCTTACTATTCGTAACGGTAGCTCCCGCAGAAATCATTTCAGTCACTGCCAGGTCAACGTCCCCTTCAGCGAGGTTCACCCCACGACTGGCGTCCTCAATCAAGGTTGTAGCAAAACCTTCGCTAATCGCATCTAGTACCGTATACTTTACACAGTAATCGGTAGCTAGACCCATGACGTGTACCTCCGTAACCCCTTGTTCCCGGAGCCATTCAGCTAATCCTGTGGATTTACGGTGTCCATTATCAAAAAAGCCCGAATAACTATCAATAGTCGGATCTGTCCCCTTCTGGAATATCTTAGTAATACCGTCGACATCCAGGTTAGCAACAAACTCAGCCCCCCAGGTTTCCTGCACACAGTGAATAGGCCACAGCACCTGCTCCAGCCCGTGTAAGTCGATCACCTGCCCTGGTTTACGCCAGGGATGACTAGCCGCAAAACTACCATGATCGGCAGGGTGCCAGTCTTGAGTGGCAACTACGGTGGAATACAGCGGCATCAGGTCATTGGCTAGCGGAACAACCACATCGCCTTCGGCGACTGGTAACATTCCCGTAGGCATGAAATCAACTTGCAGGTCAACAAGGATAAGAGCAGTGTCAGAAGAAAACATTCGACTTAGTTTAAATACTAAACAAAGATAACGCCTGCTTTGCTTCGACGCAAACCTGAGCAGCCACACATATGTCTTCTGCGGACATCATTTAGTACTTCTTCTTAGAAATCTTGTTGAAAGTGATGTCCCGTTGCGCCTTTGATTTAAACCGACCCAATGTATTCTGCCGCAGTTTGCGGTGTTTGGTCTTCCGTCCCTGCACTCTGGCCCGCCAACGCTTCCAGCTCGACAGCTTCAGCTCTCGCTTCATCAGTCGGATAACTTCAGCTTCCGAAAGCCCAAACTGAAAAGTAATGGCTTCAAAAGGGGTCCTGTCTTCCCAGGCCATACCAATTATGCGGTCAATTTCCTCAGGGGTCAATTCACGTTCCATGGTCGTAAAAGGCACCAAACTGATATTTTGTTCTTACTCAACCAGGAAACGATATCCTACACCACGAAGGGTAATGATTCTAACCCTCGGATCAGGCTCCAGCATAGCACGCAACTTGCGCACATAGACATCAAGATTCCGGGAGTTAAAAAAACCGTCATCATGCCACAGCGCCATCAAAATTGTCTTTCGCTCTATCACGGACTGCCCTTGTGCTTTCACGAACAGTAAGAGTAACTCCGCTTCTCGGTGGCTTAATGAATGCACACTATTCGGACCAGCTTCCGAACGATTAACTAATCGCAAATTAGGATAATCAAAAAGGAAATTCCCCAACTCATAAGTATCTGGCGCGGTCGCAGGTGCAGTGTTTCGGGAGGGGCTAGCTTCGTCCCCGGCACGCATGGAAACCAGATTCTCCATTCTCACCAGCAATTCCTCCATGCTGAAAGGCTTTTTAACGTAGTCGTTTCCTCCCGCTTCAAAACCAGCTAAGACGTCTTTGGACTGCACTCTTGCCGTCAGGTAAAGAATCGGCAAACGCGGGTACTGCTCCCGTATACGCTGCCCAATGGTAAACCCATCTTCACCGGGCAACTGCACATCTAGTACAGCAATATCATACTCCCCTGCGCGAGCTATCGCTTCACTGGCTTGCTCTCCGTCCTCGAACCAATCAATGGTACATCCTCTGCTTTCCAGGCTCTCCTTAACAATTCGGCCGAGGAGGCTTTCATCTTCCAGGTAAAGAACTTTTAAATCAGCCATAGTTAAGGATTTCAATGCTCATAGACAACAAGGTTACCTCAGATTTTTCGGTTAGGAATGCTAACCGTAAAACGGGCGCCCCCGTCAGGAAGGTTGTCCACTTCTACGCGTCCTCCGTGGGCAGTAGCTACCTGGCGGACAAAGGTAAGTCCCAGGCCGTGCCCCTTGACGACATGGCCTTCACCAGGTCGGTAAATACGGTAAAAACGCTCAAATATTTGCTCACGCTCATGTTCCGGTATGCCTGGCCCATTATCAGTAATGGTGAATACGGTCTCATGGGCCTGTCCCGATACATTCACGTCAATAGCAAGTGGCTTACCTCCATACTTACACGAATTATCTAATAAGTTGTAAACCAAATGATGCCAATAATGAGGATCAACGGGTGTACGCACGTTACCGTAAGAACTGAGTGTAAGTGCGTCTTCTGGTAGATGGTAACGCAGGGCTAGGCCACGCCACGCTTCTGCTACAGAGGTCGTAAGATCCGTATCCACTAAGTGAATGCGCTGGCTCAGGTCTCCTGCCTGTAAGGAATCTATCGCACGATCGGCCATTTGGTCCAGTCGCTGCAGCTCCGCCTGTCCGATATTAAGGTACTCTTTCCTTCTTTCAGGGTCTGCATCTACCCCAAACATGTTCAGCGCTTCAAGCGCAACACCAACCGTAGCGATAGGGGTCTTCAGTTCGTGGGCAACATTAGCCACCAGCGCATCTTTCTGTTTGAGTTGCTGGTCTTGTTCGTATAAGTTCCTGTAAGCGGAAGCAAAAGCAAATCCCGTCGCTCCAAAGAGGATAATACCAAATAGAAACTCCGGCAGCATTCCCAGAAGTATGGTGGATCGGTACCTCTTCAGATAATACATCGTACCATTATCACGACTACGGTTACCAACCATTTTTGCCCAAACGACTGGCTCATTGGAGGCGCGGGCTGATTGATAACGAT
Organism: uncultured Lewinella sp.; assembly: GCA_964616365.1. Taxonomy (GTDB): domain Bacteria; phylum Bacteroidota; class Bacteroidia; order Chitinophagales; family Saprospiraceae; genus Neolewinella. Next base: position 18,535 of record CAZTTF010000398.1, read on the forward strand.
TGTTAGCCGGTAATCTTCGCGGGTAGGGAAATATTGAATCCGGACCGAAACTGGGAGGTGCAGCTAGCTGCACCCGAAACTTTCTGGAAATACTATCACGCACGTCGTCTGGCAAATGGGCCAAGGAAAACCCCGATTCATCGATCATGATTTCCACTTCGCTTACTCCGCTCAGGGCATCCGATACAATTACCGTCGTGCGACCATCTTCTTCCTTAAAATGGCCAGTTCGCCCGCCCATAAGCACTAATGGCTTTCGGGGACCAGGCTGAAAACGATAGCGACTAGCCCCATTTGCAGCCTGCGTATCAGAACGAATTATCTGAAACGTTTTGATGAGATAAGAGTCTGAAATCAGAAGGTTCAAATCACTCTCAACCTGATTACGCAGTGTATCTAAAGAACTCTGATAGCGCTGCGTCCACCAAACGCCAAGAAAGCCGGCCAGCAAAATCATGATCGCAGCAAAGGTGTAAAGTAGTTGTTTCATAATCAGAACAAGCTTGTCCGACAAAGAAACAAACCAACACTTGCTCTGCACGAACTGGTTAACCTTGTTTAACGGTAATTGGGACAAACCATTAAAATCGGTTCAAAGGTCTCCTCTACATTTGTCTTAGAACAAAACTTCAGTAGAATTCCTCCAATCATTTGATGGCAGTTATCCGCAATACAGAGAATTGCAAGCTAACACATCAAAGGAAGTTCAATTTTCAAGCACGCTACATAAATCAGCACAATGAAGTACATTACCTTTTGCTTATTCCTGATAACCGCAAGCCTTAGTGCACAAGTCGAATATGGCACCATCACTTATTTAAGAACCTCAGAGGTGCGTATACCCATCGACGAGGAAAACCCGACGCCTCAAGACAAACAGATTCGGGAAATGATGGCGAAAATGCAGGCATCCGGAGCTTTCAATAAAACTTTCAGGTCTTCTTTTTCTCCGGCCGCATTCAATTGCATAGAAGAGCACAAAGACCCAACAGAAGTTAGCTCAGAGTCAGGCGGTTCCGTGATGGTCATCATGACCTCCGATGACGACCCGGCTCACTTCTATACGGACATAGAAAGTGGAGACGTAACCAATACTGACCTCATCTTTGACCGTAAGTTTCTCGTCACTGGAACTCCAGAACCTATTGAATGGGAACTGACCGGCGAAAAAGTCGCACCCAGTGAAATGACTGCCGGACTAGACCTATTAATTGCCAAGGGCGTATCCAGTGACGGAGATACACTAATTGCTGGCTACGCAAAAAGCTTACCCGTACAGGTGGGCCCCATGAATTACCACGGGTTACCAGGAGCCATCATCACCCTTGAGATCACTAAAGGAACCGGAGCCACTGTATACCGAGCGACTAAAATAGACCTTAGCCAGGAGCCAATCGAAATCGAAAAGCCTACCGAAGGAAAAGCCATAGGACTGGAAAAATTCAAAGAAGAACGCAAGAAGCGAAAGCGGACAATGAAACGAACGATCCAGCGCTAGAATCCTAAAGTCGGAACTATCTAGTCAAAAGGGGCATCTGTCGAATACAGATCATCATACATCATTAAAGCGACAACATTTTTCTCCTTCAGACTATTCAAGTTGTTGAACAGCGGAAGCTACCTGGCTTTCACTAATTTCTCTCTAATCAAGAGAATAGATTATAATAACCTTATCCCGATTACGTAATGCGCATTATTCTATTGTTCTGTCTCGCGGTCATGCTGCAGCCACTCTCGGCTCAGATTACAAGCGGAACCATCAATTACAACGAAAGCTACACTTTTGAATTTGGCGACTGGATGCCAGCCGACCGTAAGAAAGAAATGGAGGCAAGAATGGCCTCTGGCGAATTCGACCGTACCGGACAACTCTCTTTTACTGAAGATGCTTTCAGTTACACCCAATTGGCAAAAGAAGGTGGAGCTCAGGGTGGCTGGTGGTCTAGAATGCAGGAGAATCCTGACATTTTCTACACCAGTCTCAAAGACAGCATGGTTACGGATCGCCGTCGCGTAATGGACCGTGCCTTCATTATGGAGGACAAATGGGTCGTTCCACAATGGAATATTGCCAACATGAAAGTTGGTATGAAAGAAATTCCACTCCCAACCCAATTGGCAACTGCGGTAAGCATTGAGGGAGATACCCTCACGGCATACTTCACCCCTAGTATTCCACTGAGTATCGGACCACGTGGATACGGCGGATTACCCGGAGCGATTGTTTATCTCAAAGTAGTGAAGGATGGTCGTACTACGGAATACAAGATGACCACCATGCAGCCTAATATTCCCGACTTTGTTGTGGAGAAGCCTGCCGACGAAGAGGTGATCACCCGCAAAGAATTCGAAAAGAACATGAAACGCGCAACCGAAGCAATGGCTCGTCGCCGTCGTGGCTGGGAGCGTAGCCGTGGAGGCCGCTAATCGCCTCGACCAATCTATTGACAATCCGCCCGCTACCCCCCCCTTAAATAAGCGGGCGGATTACTTCTCCCTCAGCCCCAACTAAGACCATACAAAACCTCCAGGCTCGTGGATTCACGTGCTAAAGGAACCATTTACTACCCCACTCGCCCCCTTCCTTCTACCCCAGCTCAAGCCAAATATGAAACAACTCTTTACGCTCCTCACTTTTTTACTCTTACCAGCGCTGGCCTTTTCACAGGCCGAAATTGTCGGAACAGTAGTTGATACCATGGGAACAACCTTTCCCGGAGCAAACGCTGTACTCCTTCGAGCTCAGGACAGCCTCCTAACCTCTTTCGGAACCACTGATGACAAAGGTGTATTCAGAATGCAAAACGTTGCGCCTGGCAAATATCTCCTTCGGGTGACCTTCCTGGGGTACGAGCGACCAGATCAGGACATCGAAGTGACCCCTGCAGACCAATACTTTGACCTAGGCAGCTTGAAAATGTACCCAGCGGGATTCTTCCTGAACGGGGTTGAAGTAACCGCTGACCGTATTCCCATTCGGATGAAGGGAGATACCATGCTCTACGATGCCGATGCATTTGCCGTTGGCGAAAATGCTGTAGTAGAAGACTTACTTCGTAGACTACCCGGCATGAGTGTAGACGCCAGCGGTAACATCACATGGCGTGGAAGACCTATCAGCGAAGTCATGATTAACGGCAAACCTTTCTTTGCTGGCAACTCTACTCTGCTTACCCAAAATCTTGACGCCAAGGCGATTACTAACGTCGAAGTTTACGATCAAAAATCAGATACCGAAGAGATTACGGGAGTTGACGACGGTAATGAAAACATGACAGTCAACCTTGAAATGAAAGATGAGTTCAAGGCAAAAATATTCGGAGAGCTATATGGAGGGTATGGCTCCAATGAACGCTACCAAGCTGGCGGTAAAATATTCCGTATCAGTGATGCTACCCAACTGGGTATCCTCGGTACCGTAAACAACATCAATAAAGTCGGTTTCTCCGGAGATGAAATTTCTGGCTTCAACGGATCTTCAGGTCGCGGACGTCGTTTCAGCTTCGGTGGAAATGACGGAACCCTACCCTTTGACAATGGTAACGCCACCGGAGAAAACCGAAGCCTTGCTACCGGTATCAACTTCGGGCAGTCTATTGGTAAAAACGGTCAGTTGACGGCAGACTACGCTCTGTTTGATCGTAACCAGGTACAAACGGCAACTACGCTGGAAGCCTTCAACCAACAGAACAACCGCCGCGTAGTGGAAACACTCGAAGGCAATGCTACTAATAACTATAGTCACCGTATCGGTTTTGACTACCGTCACCGGCTGGATACTACTTCTCGCCTACGCATTGACGGTAACTTAAGCCTGATCGGTGGGGACAACATCAGTAATGCTAACACCATCATTACCGACGATGGTACGACAGATGACTTTACGGTGGATGAGCTTAATGAAAATGAGCGTCCTGGAGGTCAGATATCGATTGGCTATAACCGGGGAGTTACCGGAAGACGTGGTCGCTTTGGTAGTGCACCTAAGGGACGAACTTTTGGCATCAATGCATCCGGGGGGTACCAGCGGAACAACACGGACCAAGACTTGGAAACTAATGGCCTCGAAAACGGACTGGACCTTACTGGAGCACTTGCCAATGGCCGGCAGATCCAGAACCGCCGTACCAACACAACTGATCTTGGTCTCAATGCTAATTTCGCTGAGCCACTTGACGAAAACTGGCGTCTCCAAATCTCTGGAGGACTTAGTTATGACAACGATGAAGGCGACTACCGCTTCCGTCTCGACGAAGAAGTAGCCACCAACTTGCTCGACCGTACCTGGTTTACACGCGAGGGTACTGCTTCCTTTATCCGCTCCTTCAAGAAAGGTGGCAATATCACTTTTGGTACTACCTACGAGGCCAATACCCTTGAGCTTAGTGGTGACGAAAACAGAGACGACAACTTCAACTTCATCAATCCCTTCGTACGGGTGCGTAAGCGATTGAAAAAGGGGTTCTTGTCCCTGAACTTTGATGCAAATTCCCGTGCCCCCTCGATCGCACAACTCCAGACGATTGCTCAGCCAGGTGCCAGTGGACGGGTTTCCTTAGGAAACTCCTTCCTCGACCCTGCCCGAAACTTCAGCTTCCGCTCCTTCATGTGGTACAATGACCAGTTCCGTGCCATCAGCGCTAACTTCAACATATCAGCTACCTATACGGATAATGCATTTGGTAACGAAGTGACCTTTGCCCAGGGACAACAAATCTTCCGTACCATCAATATCGGCCATGCCTGGTCCGGTAACGCCTTTGTCGGCTCAACGATCGGTATGAATTTTATTAACGGTGAAATGCGCCTGGAGGCGCGGGTGAATGGCAGCCGTGGAGATGGACTCGTAAATGGTGCCATCCGCGAAAACACCAGCGTGAGTTACACTCTTGGTGCTAACATCACGACAGAGCTGAATGCTGACAGCTACCTTAAGATTGGGTATGACCGCAACAACTTTACGAACAGCTTCTCAGGCGATCGTAGTGTAACCACTACACAAATCACCAATAATTTCCTTGCCCAGTTTGAGTTGGAGCTCGGTCCGCGTTGGCGCTTTGAGAGCCGATTCCTATACAGCATTTTTGAAGAAACTGAGTTTGCTCCGGGGCAAACGATTCCGGATCTCCGCCTTAGCCTCGAACTCCGCCCTTTCAAGAAAGCACGTCATTTTGTCCGGCTCTCAGCTTCAGACATTTTCAACCAGAATACGATCATCAATCGATCCGTTAACCAATTCTCTACGGTGGAAACCACCGCTAATGGTCTAGGCCGGTACTACCTGGCTACCTTCTACTACAAGCTTTAAGATTAGACTTAGATTTTTTTCCAAGGGGTCAGGCAGTTCTTCTGCGTGGCCCTTTTTTATTGTAAGTCAAGCTCCATAGAATTGCTAGCTAAAGAATGGCTCTGATGCCTAAACTTTATCTTACTTTACCGGAAACGAAAACGGATACGTGTCCCTACCTAACCTAAAACTAATTTCTGCCGGAGCAGGCAGTGGTAAGACCTACCGCTTAACCCAAGAAATGGCAGCTCTACTCACCAGTGGTAAAGCAAGCCCCTCCGGCATTATTGCCACGACTTTCACTAAGCGCGCTGCCGCTGAATTACGGGAACGCGTTCGCGTGAAACTGCTCAGGGAAGGCATGAGCCGTGAGGCGAATGAATTAAAAAATGCCCTTATTGGTACCGTTCATGGCCTGGGCGTAAAGCTATTACAGCGTTTTGCCTTCGAAGCCGGGGTATCCCCTCAGGTAGACATTATCGCAGATGAAGACCATCAGCGACTCTTCAACCTGAGTATGGCAAACGTGATCAATGTCGACACCATAAAGGAAATTGAGCGATTATGTGAAATGCTTGGATTAAGCCGGGATGGTGAAGCATACAATTGGCGTAAAGACGTTCTCCAGCTGGTCGAAGTAATCCGAAGTAATAATTTTAGTAGGGAAGATATCGAGCGGAGTAAAGCACTAAGCTGGGAGAAACTGGCCGAGTACCTTCCCCCACAAAACAGCACGCCATCCCCCGAAACTTTCAAAGCGCGAGCGCTAGTTTTGCTCTCAGAAACGGCAGAAGCGCTGCTCAATAATGAAGCAGATGGCACAAAAAAGACCCTGACTGCAGCAAATGCACTTAAAAAGCTGCACGGACAATTAAACCGTAGAGGCTATCTTCCTTGGTATGAGTATGGTAAGTTATCTGGATTCACCCAAAAAGTTGGTACTAAAAGTCGGGAGTTAGTAGAAGATATTGCTGAGTTTGGACGCCTACATGCGAATAGCATAGCTTTCCAAAAAGACCTTCGTACTTACCAGGATTTGATTTTCGACAGTGCTCAGAATGCAATAACGGAATACGACAACTATAAAAAGAGCCGAGGTAGAATCGACTATACCGACATGGAGGTATTAGTGCTGCATCTCCTTGATCAGCCCACCGTTCAGGATATCCTGCGCAGGGAACTCGACTTACTTATGGTTGACGAGTTTCAGGACACCAGCCCAATCCAGCTGGCCGTTTTCCTTAAGCTGAGCAAACTTGCACGGCAGAGTGTGTGGGTAGGAGACCCTAAACAATCTATCTACGGCTTCCGCGGGGCTGAGCCCCGCCTCATGAACGCGGTCATGCAAGCAACAGGGCCAATTGATCCGGCAAATATTCAACCCTATAGCTGGCGGAGCCGTGAGGATATCGTTTACGCTTGCAACGCAATCTTCACCAAAGCTTTTCCCGACATTCCAGAAGCTGCCGTAAAGCTTGATCCCGTCCGAACCAGACAGGGTGGTAAATTTGCCACCGCAGAACACCCAGCGCTAGCCGAGCGATCAGGGATTATCCACTGGCACTTTAATTTGGAGGGCAAAGCGCGTTACGCAAAAGCCTGGTTTCAGGCCGTAACTGCTAAAGCAGTCTCAGAACTCCTTAGTAATCCTCCATTATGTCAACCAAAAGGAGAAGCCTCGCCCCGTCCCCTCAGAGCCGGAGATATTGCCATCTTATGCCGTAGTAATCGCAGTTGCGTCGACATGGCAACCGCTCTGAACAATCAGGGCCTTCCTGCCGCGATTGCCCGCAACGGGCTCTTGCGCACGGCCGAAGCAACCCTAGTGCTTGCTTGCTTAAAGTATATGCTGAATCGCCAGGACAGCCTCTCCGTCGCCGAAATCTTACTTTTCGGAGAGCGCTATGGTCTGCCTAAAATCATCGAAGACAGACTTGATTGGTTGGCAAATTACCAGTCATTGTCAGCAGATGAACAAAATTCCGTAAAACCATGGGCCCACTCAGAAACACTGATAAAACAGCTGAACAAGTTACGATCAGCAACCTATGAACATGCCACCAGCGAATTGTTGAACCTCTTGCTGGAGCGATTAGACTTGCGGCGAATTATCGTTGCCTGGGGAGATGGGGAACAAAGGCTGAGTAATATCGATGAGCTGCGCCGTCTTGCAATTGCTTACGAAGACAATTGCCATCGCCAGCATCGGGCGGCTTCCCTGGGAGGCTACTTGCTTTATCTTGATGGACTAAACCGAGCGGATAAAGATGCTCAGGGCGCTAGCGAACGACCAGAGGCAGTGAATGTTTTGACCTACCATCGCAGTAAAGGCCTTGAATGGCCAGTGGTAATCTGTATGGACATGGACCAGAAACTTCGTGCTCAGGTATGGGGGCTATCCGTAGTTGCAGAAACTGAGGAAGTTGACCTGGAAGCTCCGTTAGCCGGCCGCTGGCTGAAGTATTGGGTCAACCCCTACGGCATCAACAGTAAAGGTGTTCCTTGGGTAGAGGCATTAAACGAGTCAGTGTGGCAGGATACTGCTACCGAAGAGGCACTTGCCGAAGAGGCCAGGTTACTGTACGTAGGGTTTACTCGTGCCCGTGATTACCTTGTTCTCCCGACAAGCAAGAGCGGTGCCCCCTGGCTCGACCGGGCGTTTGCCAGAGGTGGCGGGATTGTGCCTGTGCTTGATCCCCATTCCGACGATGCGCCTTTTGACTGGCAAGGGAATGAAGTAACCAAGTTGACACAAACCTGGACAGAACCACGCAACCTTCCCGCGGCCCCAATTGCATACCAACCAGTGTCCTTCCTGACAACCAGCAGCACTGAACAAGTGCTGCATCCGCCAAGGTCGGCTAACGATGACTGGTTACTGGCCAACTATCCCGCACCGGAAGCTACTAACCGGGAGGCTTACTTCACTCCCTCCGTCCCTGATCCCGCAACGGACCTGAGGCTACTCGGTATGTTACAATCCCGTTTCAGCAAGGGCAATTTACCTGCACTTGCTGACGAGCTTGCTACGGAGCGGGCTGAACAGCTCATTGACAGTTATCTACCTGGTGGCGAAGTTGTTGCTGCGGATATCGTCAGCCAATCACAGGCGTTTAATGCCTGGGTCGAAGCATTTCAGCCAATTGAGATTGCTCAGCAATTCAGCGTACGCCACCAATTTGGACAGGTACAGTTCACCGGATACGCTGACTGGATGATCACCCTCCCCGGGGGAGAAATCATCCTCATACTTGACATTCACCCTGGCAACAGGAAAATTGATCAGCTTGTCCCTCTAGGAGCTGCAAAACTTCAGGCTACAGCTGTAGCAATAAGGGCACAGCACGGAACTGTTGCTGCTGGCCTTTACCTGCACGTCCCGGCTGAAGGCATTCTCTTACCGTGTAAATGAATCCATTGAGACATGCACATTCTGATTATAGCCGCTACAACCTTCGAGATCGCACCGACTGTTGTTTGGCTGAGAGAACAAGCGAAAGAAACGAAGGCCAACACCCTCGTTTTTGATCGGGTGACCGTTGAAATCAGTTTTACGGGAGTTGGCCTAACCGCAACCGCCTTCGCGCTTGGATTCAGGTTGGGTGCCCAACCCCTACCCCAGTTAGCCATTCAGGCCGGGGTGGGAGGAGCAATTGATCGAAGCCTTCAACTTGGTGAAGTAGTTCAGGTCAATAGCGAAGTCTTTGGTGATCTCGGCGCAGAAGACCAGACAGGAAGCCACCTGACACTGTCAGACATAGGTCTATCACCCGGGCCACCTTTTAATGAGGACGGCAGTCTAACTCCCAATGCCTCGGCTCACCTTCCTTTCAAATCCTGTAAGGGGATGTCAGTCAACCGGGTAAGTGGAGCACAAGCCACCATCGACCGCCGTACCGGGCAATTTCCCGGCGCACAGGTGGAAAGTATGGAGGGCGCTGCCTTCTTCTATGCCTGCCTCCAGGCAGGCGTGGAACCATTACAACTCCGCGCGATCAGCAATTACGTAGAACCACGCAATCGTGATGCCTGGCGCATGGGCGAAGCTATCGCCAACCTGAATAATGCTTTGCAGAAAGTGCTGCGTCCTTTTGTGGAATAGCCTGAAGACGGTAGGTAATTAACGACAGGTTCGGACGAGGCAATAATGCAAGTTACGGGGCGATACCAAAGTCTACTCTTTTTCGATGCTTCGAGTCGTCAAACGAGGTTTTTTCCGATTACGCCAGGCCAAAATAACGCGTTGGACGGCCTCCACACTTAGTTTGCGATAGCCTTGAAAGCAAGTTACTGACTATCATGCTTCAATCTCCCGTGATCATTAAGCCTATTGGTCTGCTAGTGAGTAAGGACGATCTAACGGTTTAAAAAAATTGACAAACGAAAGCGCCCAATTAGTATTGCCAAACCTCGCGTTGATGATTAAGTCCACACGAAGTACATCGGTTCAGTTCATTAACCAAACGTAAACGGGTACTCATTGCCTTCTACCACTACTGTGTTTCTACGTCCGCGCCCGATAACGCCACTACTGGATAGCTATTACTAGGCTACAGGACGCTATTTGCCTCGTGATTTCACGAATTCCTGGTACGTTTTGGTCCGGTAATGCCCCTCACGGATAAACTGCAACTCAGTGATAAAGTCTTTTGCCGCCTTGAATCCGGGACTAATGGAAATGCGCTTCTGGGATTCATCCAGGTAAACAATACTTGGATAGCTCATCCTTTTTTCGAGCAATGAAGCCGCAAGCTCGTGTGCGCCTCTGCGCCCTGCATTGGGCATAAATTTGAAAGTGTGTCCTGAGTAAACTATGTCCCCTTTCTGCTCCGCATTTAGCTTAACGGCATAAAAATTCTTGGAGACGTACTTTGCAACAATCGGATCAACGAAGGTCGTTTTATCCATGCGCTTGCACCATCCACACCAATCAGTGTAAACGTCAACAAGGATCTTACGCGGTTCCTTTTTGTGCCTGGTAATAGCTTCTTCCCAGGAAAGCCATTCGATCTGAGCCGTGGCGAGCGTAGAAAAACTAATGGTAAGGAGAAGAGAAAGTGTAAGTCTAAGTAGCATTAAACAGGAATTAACAGGCAGAAAAGTGCCCTTATTTGTTAACAAATGCGCCTATAGCCTAAATCGTAAACTTTATGAGAATACTAATGAGAGAAAAATTCTTTTTGGATAGACGTTTGTTCAATCGGAAGTATCGCTAAGGTAAAGCACGGCGGATTAAAAACGCGGGCAAGGGACTGCTTCGTCGTCATCCGATTGCCCCAAATAGGCAATATTCAATTCAAATGCTCCCTGGTGGCGACGGTTTGTTGCCAATCCATTCAGGCCGACGTCATAGCTAACACCAACGAGGAAACGGGCAATTTCGAAGCCGACCATACCTACTGCACTGTCCAGCCCGAAAGCACTTTCGTTACCCACTCCGCGGGCATAGGCGCCAAGGTGCAACGCACTACCTTTCGAATCATCGATCAGGAAGCGGATATTACTGCCGGCATTCGTCACGAGGTGAGGCCCCTGCGAGAAGGCATAGACCCGCGGGCTTAGGGTTACCTCACGAGTGACGGGGATGCGGAGATTAAAATATCCTCCTACTCTTGCATCCAGGATACTCGTTACTTCAATATCCTCACCACGGGTTTCTTCGGCGTAGAAGCTTTGTTCTGGCTCATTAAAATGATGCAGGGAAGCTCCTACGAAAAAGGCCGTTTCATTCTTGGGGGCATAGGCGTAATTAAGGCCAATGCTGTAGTCACCAAAAGCGTAGTTATTAATGGGTAAATCTTCCAGACTTCCTCCTTCGACGTAGGTAGAGGTACCGTCAAAGGCATCTTCGAAAGTTAGCTGATCGTAGCTGACATTTCGTTGTACCACCCCCATTTGAAAACCAAGGCTTAGGGTTTGGTTATTGTTAGGGTCCAGGGATTTATGGAAAGCGCCACTCACCTGAATCTGGTTAACACTGTAATTGATTTCGGCCAGGCGGTCACTGGAAAAGACCACCCCTACACCAAAACCATCCTTGTACTGCCGCTTGTTGGGGTTAACAAAGTAGTGGAAGTCTGCAGAAAACGCGGAGGTAGAAAACGGTGTTTCCAGCGTTTGAGCCCATTGGCTACGGTTAGCGAGGGAAACCCGGTACCGCCCGGGAAACAAGCCCGTCAGTGCGGGATTGAGCGCTACCGGGGTAGCGAAGAATTGAGAGAAGTGATAATCCTGACCGAATACGGCTCCATTCAAGGAGATGGCGAGAACAAGAGTAAGCAGATGCTTCATGAAAAGGCTTTGGGGGCCGCGAAAATACGGGGAGTTTACCGGAAAAGAACGCGAATCTTCCGCTACATATTGGACGGGCATCATGATCAGGAATCATTTTTTGCCAGTGAGCATTACACGAACAAGGCGCGAGCGCAGGTGAATAGTATGTATATAGGGCAATGAATTGAAAACGATGCTTTCCCTGCCGCTAACATTGGCAGCTGTTTACTATCTTGCCCACCTAATGTTAACCTACGCAATTGGCCGCTACACTGCGGCCGCCATCCGAGAAAAACCCCGCGAGCAATCTTTGATGATCAGCCAGCTATTGCTGGGGGAACCCGTCGAAATTGTTGAAGCGGGGAAATCATTCAGCCGTGTGCGTTGTAGTGATGATGCGTTTGAAGGTTACGTCCGGAACGATCAACTGCTCTCCACCGACGAGCGAACCTTCCGGCACCAAAGAGACAAGCCGGCTTTCGCTCTTGATCTGTACTCCACCATCCTCGGCGAACGGCTGGGATTACCGATCACCTTCGGTGCCCGACTGCCGGAGTTTGACGGCCTGAGGCTTCAGCTCGGTGCCCAGCAGTACAACTATTCTGGCCAGGCTGCGCTGGCCGAAGATCTGAGAACCGAAGCAGAATTGTTAATTCGCTTTGCCCGCCGTTGGTTATTTGTTCCTCAGCTAACTGGTGGGCGGACGCCCACCGGAGTGGACGCTGCCGGACTCGTGCAACTCGTAACCCGATTAATCAACCTTAAGCTGCCCCGAACGGCAGAGGCGATGAGCCATCATGGTAAAATGGTCGACTTCGCGGTGCAGGCTCAACCTGCAGACCTCGCCTTTTTCGACAACCGTAAAGGCCAGATCAATCACGTTGGCATTCTCTTACCTGACAGTCGGATCATCCACGTGCACGACCGCGTCCGTATAGACGCGGTAGATCACTACGGCATCTTTAATGCAGAACTGGGTAAATACACCCATCGGATGCGTATCATAAAACGACTACTGCCCGATATGGATTTGCCCGGGGTAATGGTAAAAAAGCGTAACAAAGAAGAGGTCGACGAAAGTCAGATGGCCATTTTCTAGGTAGCGTACGACGCTCGAGCGCCAGGGCAAGTAGGTTGGTTGAATACAGTCTATTTGGTTAACTGGAAACATTGCCCGTTAGCGATCAATTTTGCTGACATCGCAATAGAGCATACCTAGCAGCTGTTATCTGCGCTTCGCAGTTGGTTTGGTTGCCATTAACTGGTCGACTATCCATTCTAGACTTTCTGCTCTCATCCAGCCTTCTTGGCTGGACACTTCCTTCACTGCTTCGTGATGCCAGGTATATTCGTAAGGCAAATGAATGGCCCGGGCGCCAATTTCAGTGATGGGCAGAATATCACTTCGTAAACTGTTACCGATCATCAGAAAGGATTCTGGATCAATGCCATTTTCAGCAAGGACTTTACGGTATGTTGCCGCATTCTTTTCAGAAACGATTTCAACCCCATGAAATCTATCCGCCAGGCCACTACGAGCCAATTTATTCTCCTGATCAAACAGGTCCCCTTTCGTGATCACCATGATATGGAAATGATCTTCCAGGGTGTCCACAGCCTCGTAAACGAATGGAAGTAACTCAATCGGGTGAAGCAGCATCTCTTTGCCCAAATCAATAATTCGCTGGATCTCTGCTCCGCTAATCGCCCCCGACGACAGCTGGATGGCCGTTTCGATCATGGAGAGCACGAACCCTTTAACCCCGTATCCGAAAATCTTCAGATTTTCGGCCTCAAAAGCATACAACTCTTCCTCGAGGTTCATGCCTGGCTTCAGGTATGGCGCTAACAATTCGAGGCAACGCTGCTTGGCGTCCACGAAGATGTGTTCGTGCCCCCAAAGGGTATCATCTGCATCGAAAGCGACGTGAGTCACACCAGAAAGGTCCATTGTTTATTACTTTTGGCGGCAATGTAGTCATGTTAGTCCTTTTTCGGAACGACCGACCCATTGATATTTATCCGTCACCTGTATCGTCTGCTGACTGAACGCTATTTTCGATTACCAGACCTCAGCTTAACGATACTCTGCACACGAAACGACCACTCTTTGTTACGAATACTATACCTACTCCTGCCAATCCTCCTCATCAGTAGCTGTGGCACGCAACGCAAAACTATTGAAGAAAAGTTAGGCGACGCGACTGTAAGCACCTTTATCCTCGTGAGACATGCTGAGAAAAAAATTGGCATGAAGCCTGCGCTTACTGAAGAAGGAGAAGCACGAGCCAAAAAGCTAGCCTTCATGCTGGAACGTGTCGATCTCGACGCTGTTTTTTCCAGCCCTACCAAACGGACTGAAATGACCGCTGGCCCCACAGCAGAGCGTCATGATTTGGACATCATCAACTACGATCCAAGCCTACTACAGGAATTTGCCAGGGACCTCAAGCGGCTATATCGGGGTAAGACGGTACTGATTGTTGGGCACAGTAACACCACTCCGGCACTAGCCAACTATCTTGCAGGCACCAATGAGCATCCACGCTTTGACGAACTAGACTACACCAATTATTACGTAGTAACCCTACCCAAAGTGGGTGCTCCGCGGGTGTTGAAGATGCGCTACTAAATGGACTTTTCAGTTGGCAACTTCCTTTCTATTATTCTCTGCATATGCTTCCCTTTTTTCGCCCGGGTGGCTGAGCGAAAAGGTTGGTTTCCGCATTGGATCAGCTCCATTATCGCATCCTACGGTATCGGTATCTTGGTCAGCAATCTGAGGATCTGGCCCGTTGACAATGGCCTGCTTGAGGGCGTAGCCGGAGCAAGTATGCTCATTGGACTTCCCCTGTTGCTGTTTGCGGTTAAGGTTAAAGACAGCCTACGCTATGCTAAAAGTATGCTACTTGCTTTTGCTTTATGTTGTATTGCAGGACTGATCTGTACGGCCTTAGTTGGATACTACATGCACGGGCAGTTGCCCGATAGCTGGAAAATAGCAGGCATGCTGGTTGGGTTATACACGGGAGGAACACCTAACGTCCAGGCCATCGGCCTGGCCCTGGAAGCTCCCACAGAATACGTTGTCCTCATTCAGGCTGCTGACGTACTCCTAGGTGGCGCCTATTTATTAGGCCTGGTTACTTTTCTACCCCGAATCTACGCCTTCTTCTTTCCCGTGTCAGAGGCTGGCGGGGAGGTATCAGAGCAGCAATTTCAGGAGGTCATTCCATTCCTTAGACAAATACCTCAGTTGGTTATCGGCTTAGTCGTAACCCTTGCCAGCATTGGCCTAACCTGGCTCTTTACCAGTAGTCTGGAGAATTTGACAATCCTGATTCTACTTCTGACAACAATTGCCCTGATTATTGGCAATACCTCCGCCATAAAACGGTTTGGCAATACCTACCCGTTGGGAGAATATTTCATTTTAGTTTTCTGTGTCGCGCTGGGCCTCATGGCTGATTTCAGAGCGCTTGCAGCTGACGGTATGGACTTGCTGTTTTTTTCTGGCCTCGCCCTTGTTTCTACAACCTTACTCCACTTGCTGCTTTGCAAATTATTCAAGATCGACCGCGACACGGTAATCCTGAGTTACGTGGCCGGATTTTACGGGCCGGTGTTCGTGGTTCAGGTCGCAGCAGCGCTGAAAAACCAGCGCCTACTTGCTGCTGGCATTGCCGTCTCCCTGCTTGGCTTTGGTATCGGCAACTACCTGGGCATCGGCGTTGCCCGAATCGTGCAGTGGCTGGCTACGTTTGCGGGATGATCGGGCCTGGCGGACCGTTACCGTTTTACGCTCTAAAAAACTAGCTAGTCGGTATTTCTGCTGGTTGTATTCTCCGATAAAACGCATACTATGATCATATAAATCATCGCTCAACAGCAGCGCTACGGGCTGCAGTGGCCGAATATGCTCCATGATAATCCGAATCATCGCCAACATTGGGATCGAGATGATGATACCGGCAAAACCCCAGAAAAAGGCCCCGAAAATAAGCGCAATCACTGCGGCAAGCGCATTGATTTTCACGCTTTTCCCCACCACCTTTGGGGTAATAAAATTCCCCTCAATCGTCTGGACCACGCTGTACAGTATAACAACGGCAACTGGTTGCCAAATAGTCCCGGTAGTCGCGATCGCGTATAGTACCGGCAGTAATCCTCCGATCAAGGTGCCGATATAGGGAATAATGGCCAGAAAAGCTCCCAGGAAACCCCATAACAGCGCATAGCGAATGCCAATGAGGTAAAGCCCCAACGAATTAAGCACTGCTAATACCAACATCACTGTGAGCATACCACCCAGATAACTTGAAGCGACGGCCTGCACTTCCCGTAATGTCTGCATTCCCTCTAACTGGGATTCATCGGTAAACTGAGCAAGCGCAAAGCGCTTGAAAGCAGTGCTGTAAAGCAGGAAAAAGAAAGTGTAGATAAAGACCAGAACAAGGTTGGCAATAATCGTTCCAGAGGCCGTTAAACCCGTGGTCAGGATGCCTATTGGCGCCTCAAAAAAGGCGCCTAGGTTTTCTACAAGAAAGCTGTTCGTTTCTGTTTCAGTTAAACCAAAAGTGTCAGCGCAATAACTGAGAATACTGTCCGCAGAATTCCCAAGACTGGCAATGATGTTATCTGCCGAAGAGACCACTTCGCTGATCTGCAGTGCAAAGAAGGAAACAATACCCCCTAATACTACAAATACGAGGAGAAAGCTCAACAGTATTGCTACGACCCGATAAGGTAAAAAACGCTCAATGCCATCACGAAGAGGTTTAAGCATAAAAGCAAAGAACACCCCAAAAACAAGCGGAATGAAGAATACTTGCCCTACATAAAGAACAACCATAACGATACTGATGCAGATCATGTAATAAGCTACCCGCTGGATGCTAAAGTTACCGGCTACCATGTCAATATCAAGTTAGATGGGTGGAATGCTGTTATGCCATACTTTTGGAGCATATCATGCAAAAGTAACACCATCAGGACAGTATAGGTTCCCCATCAGAAGGCCTTGCAGTCGCTACCCACTATATTGTTTGAAGGAGTATAACAGAATATGTGCTGAATTTCCCCAGCTATTTAGGCCTTGCACGTACTTTTGACCGCATGCCAACTTACTATCTCATCAATAAACCCTATGGTTACCTTTCTCAATTTACCCGAGAAGCACCCCACCATCAGGTCCTAGGCGATCTTTACGATTTCCCCAAGGATGTCTACCCTGTCGGAAGGCTTGACCGGGATAGCGAAGGACTCTTGATCCTTACCAGTGACAAAAGGCTCAATGCAGCATTGTTATCACCAGTACGGAAGCACCCTCGCACCTATTGGGTGCGGGTGGAAGGAACTCCTGGCCCCGAAGCATTACAGCAGCTTGCTCAAGGTGTCACCATACGCATTAAGAAAAAGGAGCATCGTTGTGCTCCCGTAGAAGTACGAGCACTGCCACTATCCGCAACTGAGACTATTCCGGAAAGAAACCCGCCCGTTCGCTACCGGGCATCGGTTCCCGATGCCTGGTTGGAACTTATACTTACGGAAGGCAAAAATCGCCAGGTGCGGCGCATGTGCGCCGCCGTCGGGCTACCGGTACTCCGGTTGATCCGGGTAGGTATCGAATCTGTATCTTTACGGGACGTCGATTCCTCAGCCGTACGGGAGGTGTCCGCCGAATGGCTCTTTCCCAAGCTCCGGCTGCCATAATTCGGACAAACAGCACCTCGCCAACAAAACAATTGAACCAAACCCCTGCGTTTATTATTTATTCGCCGTACTTACTCTAAATCGAATTAAAATATGGACATCTTACGCAACAAACTGGAGCGCTCGGCTTTCGGCGTCTGTGCATGGTTGGCCGATCAAATGGGTATCTCCCGGCGCAGGGTGCGGCTTTACTTCATATACCTATCCTGCCTCTCTTTGGGGTCTTCGCTTTTGTTTTACTTCTTTGCCGCTTTCTGGCTTAACGTTAAATCATACATTCGGGAAGGGAAGCGCTTGGTTTCCTAGCAAACTATATCCTTGGTACTAAAAGTATTTCCACTGGTCGACCAAAAAGGCTTACTCGATGGTACTAAGTATGATCATCAAAATGATTGGCAGAGCTTGCAACAAGAGGACCATCAGAAAGGGGCGACGTGACTTCCCAGGCGCTTGAATAAAGCGAATAATGGAAAATAGCGGAAGTACCGCCAGCATAATTAAAGAGGGAATCATGAGCAGCTCCCAAAAGACACGCACTAAAGGAGCATCCCAACGCAGGGAATAGGCAACGAATACCCAACTAAAAAAAAGTAAAAGGTATACTGAAAGGTATCTTACGATGCGGGCCTCCCGGTAAAGACGCTCTGTTTTCGCTTGAAGACTTTCCATCGTGCAATATACTCTTCTGTGGTAGATATGCACCAATCTTGCGTTAAGTCGGGACCAGGCCACAATGCAAGTTACTGACTATCATGATCTAATCTCACGTGATCATCAATCCTGGTGGTCTTTTAATCTGTTATACCGCAAACCTAAATGACTAAAAGACCAATAGACGAGATAAATCCAAACATAAGTACTTGGTCCACTTCAGTAAGAAGAAACCTTTACTCCCCGCGGTCACCAGAGGTGAAATTTGTGACGAGGCTAGTTTTGTAACCAGCAAGGCAAAAACGTAGGCATGGCCACCGTCACGGCGAGGCTTTTTAACGCAGCTGGGGGCAAACAGCGTCCGTCAAAAATCACCTGGGTGGCCGAGGGGAGTATAGCATCGTTGCCAAGCCTCGCGTTAAACTTAGCTCAATGGCGACATCAATTCATAAAATGGGCCCATCTCACCTCATAATACCCCAGCACCAGTAACTTACCCCCATGTTCCGATCCACCATCATGCTTCTTGCGTTTATTCTCTGCACCTGCGCGCTGTCGCCCTCGTGTACTTCAGAAGCAGGAAATCCCCCCTCCAATAATCAAGAAAACATTCCCGTGTCCGAAAAATACAGCCACATCGACTGGCAAGGCCACCGCGGTGCCCGCGGTCTGCTTCCCGAAAACACAATACCGGCCTTCCTGCGAGCGCTCTCCTACCCTGAAGTAAGCACGCTTGAACTTGACGTCGTCATCAGTAAAGACGAGCGCGTCATTGTCAGCCATGAGCCCTGGATGAGTGCAGAGATCTGCTTATCTCCTTCCGGAGACACGCTTTCCCACGCAGAAGCGGACCGGGTGCGTACCATTGATCTTACCGCTGATGAAATTGCGGAATACGATTGCGGGCAATTGAAGCACCCCCGTTTCCCTGAGCAGCAAAACCGGCCGGCAATCAAACCTACGCTGGCGGCGGTCTTCGCAGCTGTAGACCGTTATTGCGTTCAGCAAAACCGGCCATCTCCACAATACAATATTGAACTGAAATATGAAGCTGAACACGAGGGGAAGTATGTCCCTAGACGGGAAATCTTTGTTGACCTCGTCCTCGCAGATATTGACGACTGGGGGCACCCCGAGCTCGTCAACTTGCAGTGTTTCGACCCGCCAACCCTGGCTGTTATCAGGAAAAAGGCACCAGACATAAAGCTTGCCTACCTCGATGAGTTTCCGGGAGACCTTAGCGCTAAAATGGACGCGCTTGGATTTGTGCCAGCACTTTACAGTCCCTACCACATTCACCTTACTCCAGCCATAATGGCCGAGGCAGACAGCCTTGGCATGCAGGTGGTTCCCTGGACAGTTAACGAAGTGGAGGACATGCAGAAAATGCTCCAACTGGGCGTTGCTGGCATTATTACGGACTACCCAAACCGGATAGCCGCAGCACTTCAAGACCAGCAATAATGCACATCAAACTATCTCTCTTTGCCCTTCTCTGTCTCCTGGCAAGTTGCAGTAGCCCCAATCAATCCGTCGCCAAAGAAGAACAGGAGCAAGAACGTCCCTCTCGTCGACAATTGACAAGGAACGCTATGCGTGCCTCCGTCTGGAGTTTTGTCTATTGCCTACAACCAGGACAGGACAGCACTGCGCTTGTCGGTTTTCTGGAAGGCTTAGCCAAGGACAAACCCTTCGGAAAACAAATTGAAGTTGTCAGCTGCCGCTCATTCCAGCCAGATTCTTTAGGCAGCAAATCGTATTCCCTATTCGGCAACTATCTCCCACCTTCAATTCGGGACTTCCCGCTATCTGATAACCAGTTAGATGGGAGACATGAACTCATGGAAGGAGATGTTTTGCTTTTACCCTATTACCTCAACCCCTGGGGCAACGACAATACAGTCATCCAACTCTTCTATGCGCAACATCCTTCACGGCTGATTGAGGTGCTCCGCCGTGAGCTGGACGGTGGTTGGGATGGGCTATTCTGGGCAAAATGGGCATATGAGCTCCATCGTTCTAACGGTGATCGGATCTACGGGAGCTTCGCGGACCGAGACTGGGATTTCGACCAGAATAAGGAAGTATTTTTGAGTTCTCCCGATGTTCCAATCTACAGCGCTGGCGGGCTTTCGGTATATGCTTATGACGGCCCTGCCACCGAAGAAGAAATCAATACAGTGGTGGAGATCCTTAGTGAAATCAGAAGTATAACAACCGAACTGCAGGGAGATACCACGGCATACCCTGAGGTAAGACTATACCCAAACCTTGAGCGCATCGGCCTGAGGGAAGGACAGATGAACCCCATTCAATACGACCCCGCGGAGAGGATTCTCCACCTTGTACCTTCCTTTCTTACCCGTGAGGATATGCTGGTCTCCTTCGCCACCTGGCAGGCCATGTTAAAGGACTTTGCGCGGACGCAGGTTGCGGTGGATCGTTCCCAGGATAAGCAGGGTGATGACCTACGTGCTGCGATCGCCGCCCGTCAACAACAAGTCAGCCAACGGCTGGGCGCTGCCCACGAGGCCCGAGTTGTGGAGGCGCTACGTCTGGAAAAAACCGGATTACTCGATCGTCCGGATCAGGATGATCCCAGTCAGATCATCGTTGCGGCCAAAGCAAGAATCAAGGCGCTACGTTCGGCGGGGGCGGCCATCCCCACGGTTACCACTCCGACCTCCAGAAAAATGCCCACTAACAAGTTGGCTGGTATGACCTTTGCGCATGAAGGTTACCGCGTCCACAATGGCTATGGTGGCGAGAAAATTAAGCCTTCGCTAGACAGCTTGGGCAACTTGAACGTCAATGCCTTGGCCATTGTCCCCTACACTTTCATGCGTAACCCTAACAACCCTACCACCCTTTTTATTCCCCGGGAGGCAGGGCAGGAAAATGACTGGGCCACCATTTGCTCCGCACGGGAGGCCCTCTCCCGCGATTGGTTTACCCTGTTAAAACCGCAAATTTGGGTCGGCGGAGGACACTGGCCCGGCTCCGTTGAATTCGAAACCGAAGTTGATTGGGATACTTTCTTCGACAACTACACCTACTGGATCATGCATTATGCCCTGCTGGCGGAACGAGAGCAGATAAGTGGTCTTTGTCTGGGAACGGAGCTGGTAAAGACAACGATACATCACCCGGAACGCTGGCGTGCGATTATCGCCAAGGTTAGATCAGTTTACGGAGGCCAGCTTACTTACGCTGCAAACTGGGGGGAGGAATTCGAGAACTTTTCCTTCTGGGAAGACCTTGATGCCATCGGCCTGAACTCTTACTATCCACTTGCCGAAGGTGAACAGCCTTCGGATGAAGAACTGCTCGCTGGCGCAGACCGCTGGCTAAGTATGGCTGCCGAAGTCAGCCGTGCTACCGACCGGCCACTTTGGCTCACGGAGGTCGGCTATCGCTCCGTCAAGGCAGCTTGGCAACACCCTCATGCTGAAGCGGGTGACCGGGACTCCTCCCTCGTTGATCAGGCGCGGTGCTACCGCGCTTTGTGGACAGCTGCCGCAAAGCACCCCGAGCTGGCAGGTGCCTTCGTATGGAAATGGCCCAGCTACATTGGTTATGGGGGCGGCGGCCGCCGCCCCTACCGGCGTTTCACTCCTGGAGGTAAACCCGCTGCTCATGAATTGGCAAAATTCTACGGCGAATGGGAATAGCCTCCCCGCTCATCAATATACCTAAGCCGGAAGCCGCTTGACATTTTCCCTATTCGGGATACCTTAGACATAACAGCCTGAACAATTAACAAAAAACAATGCTTAAACCATTGAACATCATTTGATAGTGAACTGATCGCAACCTTAAACCATCACCATGCGCCTCCTTCTATTCTTAGCCCTTGCATTGAGCAGTATCACGCTTTGGGCCCAACCTACCCTCGCATTTCAAACCCTTGCGACCGGTCTGACACAACCAACAGATGTTACCGGAGCCGGTGATGGTAGTGGTCGTTTGTTCATTACTGAGAAAACAGGACGAATTAAAATATTCGACCTGAACACCAATACCGTACTCCCCACCAACTTTCTCAATCTGAGTGGGCAGATCAGAACTAACAGCGAGCGCGGCGTCCTGGGAATTGCTTTCCACCCTGACTTCGCAAACAACGGTGAGTTTTTTGTCAACTATGTTTCTAACGGCGTAGGCGCTCCATCCAGTGGGCAAACTGTTGTTTCAAGATTTACCCTGAACAACCCCGCCGATAATGTGACCCTGCTAAGCTCAGAGGAGATTATCATCACCATCAGTCAACCATTCTCCAATCATAATGCCGGAGACCTGGCTTTTGGGCCCGACGGTATGCTCTATATTCCTACCGGAGACGGTGGTTCCGGAGGGGACCCAAATGACACCGGACAGGACCCTAACTCCCTGCTCGGCAAAATGCTACGCATTGACGTGGACAGTGATCCCAGCCTGCCCTACACCATCCCGGCGGACAATCCCTTCATTGGTGATCCTACCGTGCGTGACGAGATATGGGCACTGGGGCTCCGTAATCCCTGGAGAATATCGTTTGACCGGGTTACCGGAGACCTCTGGATTGGTGATGTCGGCCAGGGTTTGCGCGAAGAGGTAAACTTCCAGGCTGCCGGCAGCGCCGGCGGACAGAACTATGGCTGGGACTGCCGTGAAGGGTTGATCGGCTACAATGGTCCTCCCGGAGGACCCGCTGCTGCCTGTACGGCCGGAAGCGTCTATACTGACCCCATTTTCGACTACGACCACTCCTCGAACCTCGGTGGCTTATCACTGACCGGTGGCTTCGTCTATCGTGGCCAGCAGGCTGATGACCTCTTGGGCTGGTATGTCTGCGCAGACTTTGTGTTCGGCCGCTTCTTCCTGCTTCCTCCCGGAGATGATGGTAGTGGGCTGGTGCGTCAAAACGTGTCCTTTACCGACATTACCACGTTTGGAGAAGACGATGAAGGCAATCTTTATCTCGCCAATTTTGATGGTGCACTGATGCGCATTACCACGGAACTTAGTTTGCCGGTGACCCTGAGTAGCTGGTCTGCAAGACTTCAAGAAAAATCTGTACTACTCCGCTGGAGTACTACCGCAGAGGAGCAGAGTGATTACTTCCTCCTTGAGCGGAGCAGCGATGGAGCAAACTTTAGCGAGATCGCCCGGGTCCCGGCCAGCGGCCGGGCAGATAGCTACAGCTACACCGATCAGGACCTTAGTCCCGGCACCTACTTTTATCGCCTCACCCAAACAGATCTTGATGGCACGCAAGCCCGCTTCGATATTCGTCAGGTGTCATTGCTAGAAGGACGCCAGGGCTGGCCAACTATCAGTCCTAACCCTGCGGAGCAGGACGTAGTCGTTCGTATTCCGGAATTACAGGAACGGGGTAAAGTTGCACTGCAGATATTTGCCGCTGATGGCCGTCTCGTTTTTAGTCAGGAGGCAGTACTCGACGCAGGCCCCCAGCAGCTAAACGTCACCTTACCTAAAGTGCCAGCAGGCTTCTACCACGCTTCGGTTACTTATGACAATGAAGCATTCACCCTCCCCCTCTCCATCCGCTAAAGGAAGTAGGCTTCTTCTTTGCAGGCAGCAATGATGGACGCGCACAACTGTTCAATCTCCTCGTCAGCAATGATGTAGGGAGGCATTAGGTATATGCGGGTACCAAATGGTCTGATCCAAACGCCTTGCTCCACAAAGAATGCCTGCATCTTAGCCATGTTGACGGGTCGGTGTGTTTCTACCACACCGATACCTCCGAGAACCCGCACGTCTTTAACGACAGGAAGATGGGCGGCGGCGCGCAGGTGCAAAGTGAAGGACTTAGATAGCCTATTTATGTCAGCCTCCCAATCTCTCCTGAGTAAGAGGTCAATACTGGCATTAGCAATACTACAAGCCAGTGGGTTGCCCATAAAGGTTGGGCCATGCATCAGGACTTTCACCTCGCTTTGTCCAATTGCATCAGCTACGTGATCATTACACAGTGTTGCCGCAAGCGAGAGATAGCCCCCGGTCAAGGCCTTACCGAGGCATAAGATATCTGGTAGTATCTGTGTATGCTCCGTCGCAAACAGTTTCCCCGTCCGGCCAAAGCCGGTCGCAATCTCATCGAAAATCAGCAGGATGCCGTGGGCATCACAAAGCTTACGGATCTGGTTGAGGTAGCCAGGATTATAGAAATACATTCCTCCTGCTCCCTGTACGACTGGCTCACAGATAAAAGCAGCTGCGGAGGCAGCATGATCCCGAAAGAAAGCCTCTAGTTCAAACAGGTACTCCTCTTTGAGTGGCGCTCCGAACCCGGCCGGAGGCCGGTCAATAAAGTGATGAACTGGTAAAAAACCAGCAAACAAACCATGCATTCCCGTGTCCGGATCACAGACAGACATTGGCCCCGTAGTATCCCCGTGATAGCCTCCCCGGAAGGTGAGGAACTTCCCTCGCCCCTGCTCCCCTCGGGCATACTGGTACTGCGCGGCCATCTTCATGGCCACCTCTACGGATACGGATCCACTATCTGCCAGGAATACCCGATCTAGCCCTTCTGGGGTTATTTCCACCAAACGCTTACCAAGTTCAATCGCTGGTTCGTGGGTTATCCCGCCAAACATCACGTGGGCCATCTGATCGAGCTGGCTTTTGGCCGCCGCATTGAGCTCCGGAACATTGTATCCGTGCAGGGCACACCACCAGGAAGCCATCCCGTCAATCAGTTGCCGGCCATCTGCCAGCGTAAACCGGCTGCCTGCGGCAGCCACGACGGGATAGGTCGGCAAAGGCTCCGACAAAGAAGTATAGGGATGCCAGAGGTGCTGGCGGTCAAAGGCTAGTTGCTGTGGTGTGATAGCTTACAATGCTGGTTGGGGCGAAGGTAGTGGATTTGCCTGGACAAGAACATGAAAGATACTCGAAGGCCTGCATATCGAGATCCAAGGACAGGACCTGCCGTTGGAATACACAGGTATTAGTCTGGGTCGTTTCAATGAACTATTTTTCTACTACCTTTAGTAGGTCAGAACAAACAGAGGCACTATGAAAAACATCAGTAGAAGAGATTGGCTCAGAATATCAAGTCTCGCAGGAACAGCAACGTTTGTCGGAAGTAGCGGGCTAGCCGCTAAGTCAGCTAACCCGCAAGACCCGAGCAGCCTTCCAGACTTAATATCAGACCTGCCAATTCGGCTAAGTGCTAACGAAAACCCCTACGGCCCATCGCCAAAGGTCCGGCAAGCCATGACCGAGACATTCAATAGCGTTTGCCGCTACCCTTTTGGGTACTACGGAGAGCTAGTGGATATGTTGGCCGAAAAACACGGTGTCACCAAAGACCACATCATCCTTACGGCGGGCTCGACGGAAGGGCTCAAAATAGCCGGCATCGTTTACGGTGGCGAAGGAACCAATATTGTGGCGGCAGATCCTGTGTTTCTGGCTTTACAAAACTATTCGGAGCAATTTGGCACCTACATCCATAAAGTCCCCGTGACCAAGGATATGATCCATGATTTGCCCACGATGGAACAGCGAATTACGCAATCCACCCGTATGGTGTACGTCTGTAACCCTAACAACCCCACGAGCGCCCTGCAGCCTGCCCGCGAACTGGAAGACTTTTGCAATTCTGTTTCTCAGCGAACGATGGTGTTTGCTGATGAAGCTTACTTTGATTACATCCAGGATGCCAACTACCCTTCCATGGTTAAGCTGGTACAGCAGGGTAAGAACGTGATCGTAGCCCGAACCTTTTCCAAGGTGTACGGCCTGGCCGGAATTCGTATTGGGTACCTCATTGCACGTCCGGACATCATCAGTAGGTTGGGAAAAAAGTCAATGGCCGGTCCCAACGTTCTAGCCATCGCTGCTGCCAAAGCGGCGTTAGCAGATAAAGAATTCTACCAGTACAGCCTCGAGCAAAATAAGGTCATGATGAAAATGACAATGGACACCCTGGACGCCTTGAAACTAAAATACGTGCCTTCCACTTGTAATTTCGTCTTCTTCCATACCGGCCGCCCCATAAGCGAAATAAATGAAGCCTACTTAAAAGAAGGAATATTAGTTGGGCGACCATTCCCCCCATTAATTGACTGGTGTCGCGTTAGTATGGGAACCCTCGAACAGGTAGAAAAATTTTGTAAGGCTACTCGCACAATATTCGGATAGGCCAATGCCTGCACCCGCGGCCGCGCCACCTTTTCCATTGACAGATCACGTATAAACACGTGAATCCATCAGCAGATTTACGAAATATCCTGCCTTGTCTTTTACCATATTCCCCTTTTACTTATCTTTTATTCCGTTCAGAACAAAACCACAACTATTCAGAACATTTGCCTGAGGAGGACACTAACGTCTCCTTGCTGCATTGTAGGTTTACTGAACGAAGGAGAAAGCCGAAAATCCTGAACAGAGTAGGCCCCATATCAACTCACCTACATGAAAATTACTTATCTATCCAGCCTGCTTATTCTACTCAGCGGGGTAAGCCTCCGGGCACAGGAATTTGTCAACGACATCATCATTCCGCCCATCATCAATGATGACAACTACCACCTCAACGTCATCGAAACCCAGCACAACTTCAATCCAAATGGTAGTGATTCGCTCAACACGATGGTAAGAACCTTTGCGTTTGAGGACGCAAATAATCCAGGTACTACTTCTATCCTCGGCCCAACCCTGACTTGGGGCTACCTCAAAGACCTCACCCCAACCGTGACCAATAATCTGAACGAGGTCACCACCTGCCACTGGCACGGTGCGCACGTTCCCCAGTTTGCCGATGGCGGCCCCCACCAACGTATCCAACCTGGTGACACCTGGAATCCCTTCTTCAAAGTCCTGGATAAATCCGCTACCATGTGGTACCATCCCCACGCGATGGGACTGACCTACAAACACGTGCAGATGGGACTGTCAGGCATGATCATCGTGGAAGACCCTATGGATGGCCAGGACGATCCAACCCTTAACGCAATCCATCGGTTTATGCCAGTCGATTACGGTGTGAACGACTTCCCCCTGATCTTCCAGACCAAGAAGTTCATGCGGGACACCGACGGCGCTATCGTCATCCAGGCTGAAGACGGGTTCAAGGACGATTATTACTATATGGTCAATGGTATTGTCGATCCAGTACTGGAGGTTCCCGCAAATATGATTCGCCTGCGCCTCCTGAACGGAGATGGGAAGTTTACTTTCAACTTTAAGTTCAAGACTGCCGACGGTACCCGCTACCCTTCTCAATTAATCGCTACGGATGCCGGTTACACAACTCGTAGCTGGCGCCGGGACAGCATCCTGATGGCTCCCGGGGAACGTACGGAGTTCCTGCTCGATTTACGCGGCCTACCAGAAGGAACAGAACTCTTCATTGAAAACGCCGTTGATGGTATCCCTGCTGGGATTATCGGCAACAGTGCCCTGACCAATGGTTATGCCCAGAATCGTAACCTACTTAAATTAGTGGTTAAAACCAACGATGCGCCAATTAGCCCGATTATTGCCTTCCCTGTTCCTCTATTTCCATCCGAACAGCCTCCAATGTCTGAAGTGACGCGGTCGCGGACCAAAACGTTCCGCCGCGATATGTTTGACGTCAGCAACACCCCGCTCTTCAATATTGACAGCACGCTGATGGACATGATGGTGGTCAACGACGTGATAAAAGTTGACAGCACCGAACTGTGGACCATTGA
The DNA here is from genome assembly GCA_964616365.1 of uncultured Lewinella sp. GTDB lineage: Bacteria > Bacteroidota > Bacteroidia > Chitinophagales > Saprospiraceae > Neolewinella. Next base: position 46,147 of record CAZTTF010000398.1, read on the forward strand.
TAACACGACCAACCGTGGGCACCCATGGCATATTCACGACACCCACTTCTGGGTAACGGAGATCATTGATGCGGATGGCACGCCCGTGCCAGCTGGAGATCATCCCGAGATATTTGACGGCCCGAAAGACAATGTCCTCGTCCAGCCCGGCTGGAAGCTGACCTACATCGCCTCCTTCCCCGATTATGGTACGCAGGTAGCCCCGGACAGCTCTTATATGTACCATTGCCACATTCTTCCTCATGAAGACAATGGTATGATGGGTCAATTTGTGGTCTGGAACGGCATTGGCAATGGATTCCCTACCTCGGTAAGGGACAACGAGCTGTCGACCATCCGGATGGATGTATTCCCTAACCCAGCCCGGGAAGTCCTTTACCTTGATGGAACCACAGCACGTGAAAGCACACTTAAGTTCCTTGACATGAACGGACGGTTGATCAAAGAACTTCGTCTACCTGGCTTTGACGGGGCAATTGAACTCAGTACCGAAGGGTTACCTCCTGGGATGATCATTATGGATTGGCAGACCCACGAGGGAAGGGGTGTCAGCCGAGTACTTATCAGTAATTAAGGTAGACTATCACGACTTAATGTCCACAGCTATCTAATTGGACATTGAACATAATGACCTACTCCTGGCACCTGCGGCCGCGCCAAATCCTATGTATTGGGCGCGGCCGCAGGTGCAATGGGGAGGAACAAGTTACGAGGGGGCGGGTACGCAGTGTCTAGCGCGCTCAAGATAAACGGCCTTTTTAAAATGATTATCTTTCATTTTTGAGAAGATGGATAGTTCGGTGAAACTCCCTAAAAGGCGTCCCCGCTCGAAGCTTTCTATCTTCTATTTTGTGCCCCAACAAACGATTATGAAAGGCATTGCTCAGGCATGTTCCGCCAGCTCATTAGTAACAACTATCATCATTTTATGCTACTTGCTCTCAGGCCCATCGCTAAATGCGCAGCAGGTACGCATCAACGAAGTGGTAGCCGACAATACCCGTCATTTGGATGAGGATGGCGATAGCCCCGATTGGCTCGAACTAAGAAACTTTGGCGAGAGCGATGTTTCGTTGGGAGGTTGGCAGCTAACAGATAATTTGGCATCAGCTGACTACTGGACCTTCCCCGACATGTTACTTTCTCCCGACGCGCATCTGCAGATTTGGGCATCGGGTAAAGACAGAAGTTCCCCCGAGACAGCGCGCACCTTTATCACGCAGGGAGATCAATTCCGCTATCTGATTCCGACACAGAACCTCCCCGGCAGCTGGAAGACGAACACTTATGACGACAGCAGTTGGGCCAGCGGAAGTTCGGGCTTTGGCTATAATGATGGAGATGACAACACGCAGGTTCCCGGAGGAACTACCTCGGTGTTCCTCCGCAGGTCTTTTACCGTTACCGACCCGACTCAGGTAGAACAACTCCTCTTTGACGTAGACTATGACGATGGCTTTGTGGCTTACATCAACGGAATTGAAATAGCGCGGTTTAACCTGACGGGAAGTAATCCGTCCTTTAATGCCACTACTCCGATCGATCGGGAAGCTGAGATCTACCGGGGAGGGCTCCCCGAACGTTTCGTTGTATCGAACCCGGAGGATTTACTTCAAGCTGGAGAAAACATGCTCGCCATTCAGGTACACAACGTATCCAGCACCTCTTCCGACCTGAGCCTGATACCCTTCCTGAGCGCCATTTTTAGTGGTCCAACGGCAGATGGGAATACCCCAGCCGTGCTCCTGCCGATTCCTGGAGGAGCCTTGCACACTGACTTCAGGATCGGGGCTGCAGGCGAAACGCTTTACTTGCTGGACCCAGCGGGAGAGATTGTCGACAGCCTTAATACCGGTATTTTACCAACCAATGTCTCCATTGGCATTCCTTTTTCAGCGGCGGAGGAGTACGCCTATTACAACACCCCTTCGCCAGGAGCACCAAACCTTGGCGCCAGTTTTACCGGCTTGCTGACGGACACAATTCACTTCTCACATCAGGGGGGGATTACCACCCCGCTGAGCTTAAGCCTTAGCGGTGCACCAGCAGGTGCATCCATTCGGTTTACCGTGGATGCCAGCGAACCACTACCCTCCTCTCCGGTCTACACCAATCCAATTCCGATTACTGAAACAACAGTAGTTCGGGCAAGACTATTTCGCAACAGCTATAGACCTTCCTCGATTGCAAGCCGGACTTACCTCCTTGAGGACGACCACGAACTACCAGTCATCAGCTTGGTCACCGCCCCAGCTAACCTCTTCGATGAGGATACCGGGATTTACGCCTTCGGCGATGATTACAACGACGACATTCCTCATTTCGGGGCAAACTTCTGGGAAGACTGGGAACGACCGGTGCACATCAGTTTATACGAGCCCACCGGTGAATTGGGTTTTGAGCTAAACGCCGGAATCAAGATATTCGGTGGATGGAGCAGGAGCTTCCCTCAGCGTTCCTTTTCACTTTTTGCCCGTAAGCGCTATGGCCCCGGTAGTTTGGACTACCCATTGTTCCCGGACTTACCCTACACGCAGTATCAAGCGTTCATTCTCCGCAATTCCGGCACAGACTTTTTGAACACCAACCTTCGGGACGTAACGCTCACCAGCCTGATGCGGGGGGCAGGCTTAGAAATTCAGGCTAACCGCCCCGCTGCCACCTACATCAACGGAGAATACTGGGGGTTCTACAACCTCCGGGAGAAGGTCAACGAACATTTCATCGCCGCTAAATTTGATCTTGACCCAGACGACATCAACATCGTTGAGTTGGATGGCCTGGCCATCCACGGAGACAACTCGCCATATCTCGACTTGATGCAATTTGTGTCCATCAACAACCTTAGTATTGATGCTAATTATCGGCATGTAGCGGAACAAATAGACATCGAGAACTACATCATTTATAACGTAGCCCAGATCTACTTCAATAATAACGATTGGCCAGGGAACAATATAAAATACTGGCAACCCACAGGAGGAAAATGGAGATGGATACTGTTCGACACCGATTTTGGCTTTGGCATCTGGAATTCTGCGGACTACTTTTCGAATACGCTCGCCTTTGCGCTGGAGACAAACGGTCCTGGCTGGCCCAATCCGCCTTGGTCTACCCTCCTGTTCCGAAAATTAATGGCCAATCAAGACTTCCGCCACCAGTTTATCAATCGGTATGCCGATGAATTGAATTCCCGTTTCTTACCACAAAGGGTACGAACACACATTGACACAACTGCACAGCGGATCACGCCAGAAATTGCCCGTCATTATTCCCGCTGGGAATCATCCAGCGGCTCGTGGTGGGGACAGGTTAATAACATGCGCAATTTTGGCAATCAACGGCCGGCACAAGCCAAGGAGCACATCCTTACGACCCTCAATGTTGCGGATTACCATCAGCTCACCATTCGGATTACGGATACCGACGAAGGCTTTGTTCGGATAAATAATCGGCTGACCATCGAGGAGGATGGTTGGACCGGAGACTACTTCGAGGGGGTTCCTTTCGCCGTCGAAGCCTTTGCACGACCTGGGTATGTATTCTCCCACTGGGAAAGCAGCCAAGGGAATTTATCCGACCGCCAGATTAACGTCAACATCCGTTCCACGATGACCCTAAGGCCTGTTTATACTGTGAACACTTTAGCGGAAATGCCAATCGTAATCAACGAGATAAATTACAACTCGGCTTCCAGCTTTGACACAGGAGACTGGATAGAGTTGTACAACCCCAATAACTATTCGGTGGATATTTCCGGATGGGTATTTAAAGATGACGACGACACTCATGAATTCATCATTCCCGATGAAAGCATCATGGCCGAAAAAAGCTATTGGATCCTTGCCCGGGACAAAAATCGATTCCAGAATATCTATCCAGCTTTGAATCAGGTAGTTGGCAACTTCAGCTTTGGTTTGTCTAGTAATGGCGATGCCGTGCGGTTATTTAACCAGGAAGGGGAACTGCAGGACGAGGTCTACTATGGCTCCGAAGCTCCCTGGCCTGTTGCGGCCAACGGCGATGGTCCCACCTTAGAGCTAATCTGGCCGGATTTAGATAACAACCTCACCGCAAGCTGGGCAAGTACAGACAATGCCCATGGGAGCCCCGGCGCCCTCAACTTCCCGACAACAAGCACTACCGAACCTGCCGTCTCTAAGCTAACCTTCTACCCCAACCCAGGCAGCGATGTTCTCAACTTCCAGTTCCAGCTGGCAGAAGCGGGTAAGGTGAAAGCAACCTTGTATGACGCCCAGGGCCGTGCCTTGCTTACGCTCTTCAATCAGGACTTTAGTGCCGGTCCGCAGACCTTCACCGCCAACGTCCAGCAGCTCCCCAGTGGCACCTACTTCCTTGAACTCCGTGCTGGTAACAGCCGGGTATCTGGACGCCGTTGGGTCAAGCTTTAGCGCGCCTTAACGGGCATCTAATCTAGTGCATTGTGAATGGCAAAACACAATGCATAATCGTTAGGCTTGAACACACCAACGATGTAAACTACTGACTATCAAAATCGTATGATATTCACTATCATGGCTGTTGTTTTGTTAGGCAGTCATGACCGTCCAGCAGACTAAAAGCGAATAGACGAAATAAACCAAGCATCGTTGCCAAACCTCGCGTTGCATTCCTAAGTTTTCCGGCAAGCGCCCTACTGCCTGCCAATCATCCTGACGTCATCCGCGACGCCCGTCATCTCCCAATGCCCAAGGGCGATGGGTATGTTGCCGATGGCATTGAGCTTATCGTAGAAGTCCTTGATTTCGAAGGGAACTCCCTTGGCTTCCTGCGTCCGCGCCAAATCAGCCAATGCCGCTTCCACCAGGTGCTTACCGGTGATGTAGCTCGTACCGTATCCGGGTTGCCGCAGGTATAAATGCTGCTCAAAGATCAGCAGTTCCTTTTCTGTTTTCATCCATCCCCGTGGGGTGTATTCAGAATGGATTCCTCCGGCTTCCTCCATAGTCATTTCGTTGGCATGGGCGTACAAGGAACCCAAACCACGCGCTGCCCGCTGCGCGATCATGATGTAGACAATCTCCCGAACCCTGGGATTGTCATCATAAAGCCCCGCCTGCATAAACATCTCCTCTACGGCAGTTGCCATCCCCTCGTTCCGGGAATCGAAGATGTTGTAAAGCAATGGTCCTTTCCGGATCGGGCTGCTATTGGGCTCGTTATCCATACGTGCCAGTTCAAACCAGTGGTAGAAATGAGAATACAATGGCCGGGGATCGTAATGTGCCGTAATCCAGAAGAAATTCCGGGTCTCCTCCGGAACAAAAGCTCCCAGGTGTTCACGCAAGGCCGGATCGAAATAGTCTTTTACCGTCACGATATCCTCCTCTTCCAGGAAGTTCATAAGACTTTGCGCTGCCTGTTCGGCCAGCGCATCGTAGGCTGCAGGCGAATCAGCCGCCGTCAGTTCTGGCAGCTTTCGGTTACGGTGTTCTTCCAGCTTTAAAGACGACCAGGCACGGGCCAGCTCCCGCTTCAGAATCATGACTTCGTCTTCCCAGGTGAGCGGAACCAGGTGGACGTTCTGCATATACCAGGTGTAATTCTCCTTTCCTATACCTGAAGGCCCTGTTTTGGAACCAGCTTCGCTCGCTAACCATTCGGCGAGATCATCGGTGGCAGCAATAGCAGCCTGCAAGGCTGCCGTGACTTCCTCGTCCTCGGATACTCCCTCCTGGTCAAGGATTGCCGTAAGCCCTTCGCTTTGCGAGCGAATATCACGAATACCCGCCACCCACAGGTCTTTCGCGTTGCCGGTCAGGTTTTGCTTCGCCTGTTCGTTCAGCGGTGGGATGACACTCAGGTCATCAATAAGCCGGGTCCGCTCAGCAGCGGATAAAGGGAAAGTGTAAGTCCATATCTCAGTCGTTCCATGGTGCGTGGGGCCTTCGTGAGCTGGCACATCGCTCCGGTAAGTCCATAACGATTTGTAGTAGGCAGGATCACGTACCCAAGGTTGCAGGATGCGGTCGTTGAAATCATACCCGTTCATTTCCGCCCATACAATCAGCCAGTCTACTTGTTGAGGCACTGGCCAGCCGGTAGTATCGATGGCTAACAAGCGGGCCTGAAGTTGCTCGAAGGCAGGGCGGCGTTTTTTGAAAGTTGCTTCGGTGTAATCCGGGGCACCATCGAGTAGCGGAGGCTGTTCGAAGGAACGCCACTCCGAAAAGAGGCTGGTCAGGTCCGTGTACGCGCTTTTAGACGCTATGGCCGGCGTTGCAGCCGTTTGTTCCGTATCTCCGCAGGCAACAAAAATGAAACATGCCAACAAGAGTAAAAATGGGTAAGTAAAAAGCTTCATAGTTCTCAACGTTCAGGCCACCAAGATAGAACAGCGCATGGAACTTTAGGGGCACTATCTTTCAAGTACAATATTTTCGGGTATCCACAGTAAAGCTGATCTTGGCGCGAGCGCAGGTGCCATGTAGGGTAACCAAGTTCCAGGTGGCATGCTGCAGTATAAATAGTGTTACCGGACCTAGGAAATAGGCGTACCTTCCCCAGACGCTCCTTTAACCCACACTACTCAATATGCACTTCATTAGCTTAGTCGCCATGATACTCCTTGATATGAAGTACGGCCAATTTGACCGGTGAATTACAATAGGCCTACCAACGTATCGTAACTCTGTTGGGTCAACTGGGTGTAGAATGATTCTGTAAAGGCGGAACTTCCGTGGTCTTCCAGGAACTTCTTCTGCTCCGGCGTAAGGCCAACCGGGTTTTCGTCGATACTTCCGGGAAAAGGATTAGCGGGCGTACGGTCAAGTGGCGGGCAGAACTCAACGGAGAGCGCGCCATCGTAACCGATCTCCTTCAGTACCCCAACAATGGCGGACCAATCCAGGCTCCCCATTCCCGGGGCAAATCGATTGTTGTCCGCAACGTGGAAACCATGGAGCCTGTCACCGCAGCGGCGCAGCGCTGCCGCCCAGTCCGACTCCTCCAGATTCATGTGAAAGATATCCAGACATACCCCGCAATTAGGTCCCGTTGCCTCGGCTAAAGCATAGGCCTGGTCAGCACGGTTGACAAAGTATGTTTCGAAGCGGTTAATCGGCTCAATTCCAATCAATACTCCGGCTTTTTCCGCGTGGGCATATACCTCCTGCATACCGGCAACTGCCAGATTCCATTCATCTTCCGGTCGGCCGTCAGGAACAATCTTGCCAACCGTACCCGGCACTACGCTTACCATATGGCCATCCAATTCCTTGACCATATCGATCAGGCTTTTGATATAGCGGACGGAATTCGCTCTTTCATCTGGGCTGGAAGACATCAGATTCAAACCATCTTCCATCAAGGTGACACTACCCCAACACTTAAGGCCGTAGTTTTTAAGTTGTTGCCGGACCTGTTTCAGATCATACAACTGAGGAGCCCCCTGGATCTCAATAGACTCGTAACCGATTTTACTGATTCGGGCCAAAGTGGTTTCTAAAGATTCGGCGCGCATCCAATTATGGATAGAAAGGTGCATGGGTAGTAGTTTAGTTCGTTAGTTCTCTAGTCTGTTAGATCGTAAGGCTGTCAGGCCGTTAGCGATGAAGCGGCTATCGATTGAATCACCGTTTAACAGCGAGAGCGTGTTCTCTACCGTTAAGGTACAAATGTGTTCGTAAGTCCGCGCCGTCAGGCTGGCAGCATGAGGAGTCACCAGTACATTTGGCAACGCCAGCAGTGGTGAGGTAGGATCCGGTGGTTCAACTGACAATACGTCGGCGGCGTAGCCGCCAAGGCGACCACTTTTCAATCGCGCGGTTAGCGCGGCTTCATCAACGATCCCCCCCCGGGCAGTATTAATGATCAAAGCCCCCTGCGGCAGTGCATCAAGCAGCTCAGCAGAAAGCAAGC
>CAZTTF010000399.1:0-10177 GCA_964616365.1 uncultured Lewinella sp.
CCAGCCTAAATCTGGTAAAACCTTCCTGCTTAAGGACGTGGCCAACGCCATTGCTGAAAACCACCCGGAAACTTACCTCATGGTACTCCTCGTTGATGAGCGCCCGGAAGAAGTGACGGACATGAAGCGGAGCGTTAAGGCAGAAGTGATCAGCTCTACCTTTGATGAGCCAGCGGATAACCACGTGCGCGTGGCAACCGTCGTTTTGGAAAAAGCAAAGCGTATGGTTGAGTCCGGACACGATGTTTGTATCCTGCTTGACTCCATCACGCGCTTGGCGCGTGCCTACAACACCGTTCAGCCGAGTAGTGGTAAAGTCCTCTCCGGTGGTGTGGAAGCGAACGCACTCCAGAAGCCGAAGAAGTTCTTCGGCGCTGCCCGTAATATCGACGGTGGCGGTTCCCTTACCATCCTTGCGACGGCACTGATTGATACGGGCTCCAAAATGGACCAGGTAATCTTTGAAGAATTCAAAGGAACAGGTAACATGGAACTCCAGCTCGATCGCTTCCTGGCGAACAAGCGGATGTACCCAAGTATCGACTTCACGAAGTCTAGTACCCGTCGTGATGACTTGCTGCTTGACCGTGATGTACTACAGCGCATGTTCGTACTGCGGAACCACCTGGCAGACATGAAGCCGGAAGAAGCCTTCCAGTTCCTCATGCGCCACATGCGGTCTACTACTAACAACGCCGAATTCATCGCTTCGATGAATAGCTAAGGCATTGTCTGAAATTAGAAATAGACTCCCCGGATCACACTTGTGGTTCGGGGAGTTGTGGATTAAGGCTTTTGCTTACCAAGACTTATTGACCTGCCGACCTTCAGGACCGGAACGACATTTGGCCCTTCTGTGCCATAGGTCACGGTCTCCAGGCCAAAATCAATAAGGAAGCGACTAAGCTCAGCTGAAAGGCCAAAATTTAAAGCCACAGTCATCATTTGCAGGTTTTCAGGTGACAAGTCTCTAGGCACAAGCTCCGTAGCTCCACTAGGCAAGGTGATTATTTCGATGTTCCGCCTTTGGTTCTTATAATTTCTCCGCCCAATCGCTATTCCTCCTCTTACGTTGAGCGCATTTCCTGTATTTGAGCTAGCTAATTCACGGCTGAAGCCTAAGGTCGCTCTAACCTGGCTGAAGCCTGTAAAGGTTCGAAAAGGCCTTGGTCCAAGATCTAGAAAAGGGCGATCAGTGTCTTTCATCTCAGAAAGGGTATAATCAATAGTTATGTAGTCGATGCCAACTTGAAGTGACGTCAAATTTTTTAAAGGATTTGTGATACTATATTTCAATTCGGCGAGGTAACCAGTGTGATTGTTCATCTCTCGACGTAGCGCTAGCGGCATAAAGCCGATACTGGCCAGTACTGAACTCTTTAATCGCCGTTTTTTACGGTTATAGCTTTTGACTATTTTAGCACCAGTCGATAAGTGATACTCTTCGAGTAAATTTGAAATAGAACGGTCAGTGAATTTTATCTTTTCAAAGAGCGAAGCTTTAAGGCCCCAGTCGCGAAATATATACTTTAAGACGTTTTGGTATTCATTTATTCTTTTGTAAGAAGTCTCCGAGTACGTAGCCTCTTTGACTTCTAACCTATAGAACTTATTGACGGTGTTGTCTTGCAAGTAGTAAACGTATCCGGGGTGGTCAGTAAACTGAAATTTGACATATTCGTCCTGACTCATGTCCACCCGAAATAGGGACAGCTTTTCTCCCTTAAAAAGAATTTTTGCAAATCTTTTCTCCGTCATGCTGTTGCCCGCCTCGGACAAGAATGTGTGTTGAATTGTTCGGAAGTCTCCTACCTCATTATCTATCCTGTAACCTGATACTTGCAGTGGGGTATACCTTTGGATTTTTTTATCGTTAAGGCTGGCTTTAAATTCAACACTCTTTGACATCTGTTGAGGGCTAAGAACATTGATATAACCTTTCTCAGATACCCCTGCTATTATTACCTCCCCCGGGAAGAAGTTAGATACTTGACCTACTAGATCAAAAGATAGATAGCATGCGGCGAAAAGGAGGCCCAACTTTATGATGGTAGTCGTAAGAGTTCGCATAGGTGTTTAGTATAGTCTAAGCTTAAGTACGAGAAGCTGCGGGAAATAAAAATATCTTAAATGTTACCTTGCAACCCTTCCGACAATAATAACTTCGTTCATGACTTCTGTCCTCGCCCTCGCCTTCAACCCCGTACAGGAAAACACCTATCTCGTTTATGATAATGACACCCGGGAGTGCATCATATTTGACCCAGGCTGTTTCACGAATGCGGAGGAACAACAGTTGGTAGATACGATTGAAAAGCACCAGTTGCAACCGGTGAAGTTGATTAATACGCATTGCCATTTTGACCACATCTTTGGTAATGCTTTCGTGATGAAGGAGTATGACCTGGAGCTGGGTATTCATGAATTGGAGGTTCCCGTGCTCGAAAGAGGGCCAGTTACGGTTCAGATGTACGGTATGCCGCCCATGACTCCTTCTCCTCCGGCAGATTATTTTATCGCGGAGGGAGAAACCATCGCCCTCGGAGACAACCACTTTTCAGTGTTGTTTTGTCCCGGCCACTCGCCTGGCAGTATTTGTTTTTACAATGCCGCTGAAGGCTATTTAATTGCCGGGGATGTTTTATTTGATGGAAGCATTGGCCGGACAGACTTACCTGGTGGGGACCACCAGACCCTGATTGGTTCTATCCTCACCAAGCTAATGCCCCTGCCGGACGAGACCGTCGTTTGGCCCGGTCACGGCCAGCCTACGACCATCGGTAAAGAACGAACGAGCAATCCTTTTCTCAGATAAATTTTATTGCCTCCTCCGGAAAACTTCTTTGCACCAGCGCCCGCGCCCATCAGCGTCTGTTGAATGTATCCTGACTGGCCATTTTTTATCCATGTTCAGGTATCTGGTGGCTTGTTATGATAATATGAGCCCGACATGCCATAAATTTTTGCTTTATTGCAAGACATAGCCCAACCGTAAAGAGGCGGCTGGGGCTGAGTACACCATATCATTGAATCGCCTCACTTTAAAACCAAATTATATAACATGACGAAGCTTGCCATAAGCTGGTCGTCACTTTTGCTGTTGCTGCTACTGCCTCTGGGTATGCGCGCGCAGACTAAGGCTGATGACCGCCCCCCAGTAACCGGGGCCTATTTTATTGAAAACGCCCTGGTGGTAGCCAAGCCAGGATCCGAACCCACCCTGAGTAATGTATTGATTCGCGATGGCCTCATCGAAGGGATCGGTGCGAGCCTTTCGGCCCCCGCTGACGCAAAGGTGATGAAAGGGGATTCGATGTACGTTTATGCTGGATTCATAGATGGCCTATCCCATACCGGCGTGCCAAAACCTAAAGAAGGTGACCGCCCCCGTTATGATGGCTACCCCGGCACCGCGCCAAACAACGTTGCCGGTATTCAACCAGAACGTTCCGTCGTAGACCTGATGAAGGCCGACGATAAGTCCATTGCCGATATGCGGAAACTGGGCTTTACCGCTGCACACGTAGTTCCTCACGGTAACATGCTTCCCGGACAGGGCGCCGTGGTTCTATTGACCGGGGGTAACGCGAATAGTATGGTCCTGCGTAAAGGAACATCTTTGTTCTCTCAGTTTGAAGGTGGCCGCCGTGTTTATCCGGCAACCCAGATGGCGATCATGTCGAAATTCAGGGAGCTGTACCGGCAGGCGGAACAGGTGAAAAACCACGCTAAGCGCTATGCCGATAATCCCGTGGGGATGGCCCGTCCGGAATCGGATGCAGTACTGTCGGCGTTTGACGCCAGTATTGACCAGGAACGCCCAATCTTCTTTTCCGTCGATAACGTGAAGGAAATTCACCGAGCATTGACACTGCAGAAGGAACTTGGCTTCCCACTAGTGCTGGGTAATGTGAGCGACGGTTTCCGTGCTCTGGATGCCCTGAAAGCGGCAGGTACGCCGCTTTTCCTTACTATGGATTTGCCGGAGGATAAGGCCGGGAAGAAAAAAGAAGAAGAAAAGGAAGAGGACCCGGTGAAAGCCAAAATGGAGGAGCGTCGTGCTGCCGCGATGGAGCAATACGTCAGCCAGGCCGCCATGATGGCCAAAGCTGGTGTTCCCTTCGGTTTTTCCGGAATTGATGTGAAGGCCAAAGACGTACGCGCTAACCTCGGCCGGATGATTGAAGCAGGTCTTACTACCGATCAGGCCCTTGCTGCTCTGACTACAACTCCCGCCGAAATGCTGGGCCTCTCCGGCATGTTGGGAACCGTTGAAAAAGGAAAGATTGCAAACCTCGTAATATCGGATAAGCCCTACTTCGAAGAAGGAGCTAATGTTCGCTACGTTTTTGTGGACGGTATGCCCCACGAATACGAGGTGAAAAAGAAAAAGGCCAAGAAAGCAGGAGACCCCGATGCGCAAGTCGAAGCGGTGGGAACCTGGTCTGTGACCATTGCCATCCCTGGCCAGACGACCGAGAGTGAATTGCTCATTAAAGGTGAGCCCGGTGACCTGTCTGGTAGCCTCACGGCACAAGGAGAAACCACTGATGTCAGCAACGTTGAACTGGATGGTAATACCCTGACTTTCGACGCTAAAGTAGATGCCGGCGGACAGGATATTACGCTCAATTTCGAGTTGACCATCGACGGTGATTCGGTGGAGGGCACCGTTGCCGTAGGTAGCTTCGGAACCTTCGACGTTGAAGGTAGCCGCCAGGACCCAAAACAATAACCGCCCCTTAAACAAAAGAAAAATGAAAAGAATATTATTGTCCCTGGGACTGATGCTCGTTTTCGCGGGGCTCTTCGCCCAGACTGAAAAAGGCACCGTCCACATTAAGAATGGCACCGTGATTACCGTCACCAAAGGTGTGATGGAGAATACTGATGTCTTGATTGAAGATGGCATCATTACCCGGATTGGTAAGAACCTACGCACCCCGAAAGGCGCTGCCACAGTTGATGCTACCGGCCAGTACGTAATGCCGGGAATCATTGATGCACACTCGCACATTGCGCTTGATGCCGTAAATGAGGCGACTAACGTCGTTACGGCCGAAGTTTGGACGGGAGACGTACTCGACCCGCTGGATGTTTCCATTTATCGTGCGCTGGCGGGAGGGGTAACCTCCTCTCACGCGATGCACGGCTCCGCGAATGCAATTGGCGGCCAGTGTGAAACCATCAAGCACCGCTACGGAACCTACAACCCCGATGACCTGAAAATGGTAGGTGCACCCCGTACCATCAAGTTTGCCCTTGGGGAAAACCCGATGCGGGTGCACGGCGAAGGGAACCGGATCATTCCTCGTACCAGAATGGGGGTGGAGCAGGTGTTCCGCCGGGCTTTCTCCGAAGGGAAAGCCTACATGGAAGCCTGGGACGATTACGAGAAAATGAAAGCGAGTGACCCCACGGCCACTCCTCCGAAGTATGACCGCCGTATGGAGACGATGGCTGATATCCTCAAAGGAGAGATCATCATTCACTGTCACTCCTACCGGGCAGATGAGATCCTGATGCTGATGAACGTTTGCCGGGACTTTGGCGTCAAGCGCCTCGTCTACCAGCACGTCAACGAAGGATTCAAAGTAGCGCCAGAACTCGCGGAGTTCGGTGCCGGAGCCTCGGTATTTGCTGATTGGTGCGCTTACAAATTTGAAGTCTACTACTCGACAGCTTATAACGCGGCCATCCTGACGAAGAACGGTGTGGTGACCTCCATCAACTCTGATTCCGGAGACTACATCCGCCATCTCTTCCACCAGGCGGGAAAAACCCAGCGCTACGGTGGCCTGACCGACAATGAGGCCCTCCGCCTGATCACGATTAACCCTGCTATTCAGCTTGGTATCGATGATCGTGTTGGCTCAATCGAGAAAGGTAAAGACGGTGATATTGCCATCTTTAGCGCCCACCCGCTTTCGGTATATGCCGTGCCTCAGATGACGATTGTTGACGGCGTAGTTCGCTTCGATATTAACGAAGACATGGACGATATGCGCCTTGACGTAAATCCTGAAACCACCGACAACATGATGCTTGAGTACGACCTCGACCACCGTTGTATGGAAGGGGCCGGTGAACATCTCCATAACCACTAAAAAAATCAGCATGCGCTATTTAAGCACATTAATAGTTTTATTCTTCGTGGGGGTATTGGCCAGTCCGAACCTGCACGCTCAGGTGGTAGGCAAACACGAAAAAGGAGCATTCCTTTTCCGTAACGCCACCATCGAAACCGTTACTAAAGGCAGCGTTAAAGGAGACCTGCTGGTAGAAGATGGTAAAATTACCCAGATTGGCACCAACCTTGCCGCGCCCGCAGGTGCAAAGGAGGTGGATTGCACCGGCCAGTTTATTTATCCCGGCTTTATTGATGGAGGAACGCAGCTTGGTCTGATCGAAGTTGGGTCAGTTTCCCTGACCCAGGATGCCAACGAGATTGGTGACGTGATTCCTTACATGGACGCCCTTACGGCCGTCAACCCCAACTCAGTAGCCATCCCGGTGACAAGAGTAGGAGGTGTAACGACAGTAATCACGATGCCTACCGGTGGAACTTTCCCCGGAACTGCGTCGCTGATTAACCTCGTAGGCTATACGCCCGATCAAATGTACGCCGGCTTTCGCGGCGTGCGGATGAACTTCCCTTCCAGCGGATCCCGCGGTCGCCGGGACCGCCGCAGTGCGGAAGACCGAAAGAAAGATGAGCAAAAGAAGCTCAAGCAAATTACCGACCTCTGGGAAGAAACCCGCTTGTTCGCTCAAGTGCAGGCCGCTAAGGCTAAGGACCCCAGCGTAAAGCTCACGTATAACCCCAGTTTGGAAGCCATGGTACCCGTGGTCAAAGGTGAAATGCCACTCCTGATTGAAGTTAACCGTGATGCCGATATTCTTTCTGCCCTGCGTTGGGTTAAGAAAAATGAGGTGAAGGCGATTCTGACCGGAGTAGCGGAAGGCTGGCGCGTTGCCGACAGCATTGCCGCAGCAAAGGTTCCCGTGATCACCGGCCCGGTAATCAATATTCCTACCCGGGGGTCGGATCGTTACGACAAAGCCTACGCAAATGCAGGCCTGATGCATAAGGCAGGCGTTACCGTCGCGCTGCGAACCAACAATACGGAGAACGTTCGGGACTTGCCCTTCCACGCCGGCTTCGCCGTTGCGTATGGTATGGACCGCCAGGCTGCCCTGGAAGCAATCACGATTACACCCGCCCGGATGATGGGACTTGGTGACCAGCTCGGATCACTGGAGGTTGGTAAAGTAGCCAACTTGTTTGTCTGTGATGGCGACCCCTTTGAAACCAAAACCCAGATCAGTAAAGTGGTCATTGAAGGATGGGATGTTCCAATGGATAGCCGACACATTCAGCTGTATAATGAATTCCTGAATCGGACGCCTGGGGTGAAGGACTAAGAGCTCTGCCTGCAAGCAAATGGAGGGGTGCGTATTCATTTACGCACCCCTTTCTTTTTGGGCAGGCTGGGTAATTCTGTTAAGCATACCAGAAGCGGCGCAAAAAAGCGGCTTTTTCTCAATCCAAAATCGATTCTACACGTATAGACTGTACCCCATCCCAAACGAAAACAGTTTATGCGTAAATTTTTACTCCTCACCTGTTGCTTACTGACAGCTTTTACCACCTTACAGGCCCAGACTAAAGTTACCGTCAAGGGCTACGTAAAGGACGCCAGCAACGGTGAAACCCTGATTGGAGCAACCGTCTTTCTCGATGGTACTACTAAAGGAACTACAACTAACGAATACGGCTTTTACTCCCTGACCGTTGACCCTGGAAGCTACACGCTGGTAGCTACCTACCTCGGTTATGAGGACCTGCGGAAGAACATCGAACTGATCGGAAACTTTACCGAAGACTTTGAACTCAAAGAGTCAGGTACCGTCCTCAGCGAAGTCGTGGTAACGGCAGAGGAGGAAGACGGAAATGTTTCCGAAGTACAAATGTCCGTAGAGAACCTGAACATGGCAACCATTGAGCGCCTCCCGGCACTCCTGGGTGAAGTGGATGTACTCCGCAGTATCCAATTACTACCCGGGGTTACCTCGGTTGGGGAAGGCGCTGCCGGCTTCAACGTTCGCGGAGGTTCTATTGATCAAAACCTGGTACTGCTTGACGAAGCTCCGGTATTTAATTCGAGCCACCTTTTTGGCTTCTTCTCGGTGTTTAACCCGGATGCAGTCAAAGGCGTGAAGCTATATAAGGGCGGTATACCCGCCCGGTACGGTGGCCGTCTGTCCTCCATCCTTGATGTTCGTATGAAAGAAGGGAACAGTAAGGAGTTTGAGATGCAAGGGGGAATCGGAACCATCTTCAGCCGCTTAAGTGTGGAAGCCCCCATCGTGAAGGATAAGTCCAGTTTCCTGCTGGCTGGCCGGCGTTCTTACATTGATGTCCTGGCAGCACCTTTTCTTACGGGGTCGCTTTCTGATACCAAACTCAACTTCTACGACCTGACGCTGAAAACCAACTATAAATTCAGCGATAAAGACCAGCTGTTCCTGTCCGGATATTTTGGCCGTGACGTGTTCCAGCCCGGAGAACAGGCTGGATTCAGTTGGGGAAATGCCACCGGAACCCTCCGCTGGAACCACCTCTTTAACGATCGCTTGTTCAGTAACCTGACCCTCTACTACTCTGACTACGACTACGCCATTAATTTTGGGGACGATGATCAGGACGTATTCGACTGGGATGCCTCCATCGTTAATCTTTCGGCAAAGCCGGAGTTCAGTTATTTCGTGACCCCCGACAACATCATCCGTTTTGGTGGCCAGGCCATTTACTATCGTTTCGAACCTGCTAATGCCGTCGCCGTTAGCGACGGTGACGAGATCGATATCTCCGTCGCCAATCAGTGGGCCCTGGAATCAAGCATTTTCGTAGAGAACGAGCTGAATGTCTTCAAGGGGCGGATGAAGCTTAACTACGGTCTTCGTTTAAGCCACTTTGCCTACCTCGGCGGGCGCAATGTGTATGAATACGGGGAGCCCCTGGCTGAGGGCTTCGCCCGGCCTCTGACCAATGTTACCCCGACAGAGCGCGGAGAAACCATCAAAGACTGGCTCAACCTCGAACCACGGGCTTCACTCCAGTACCAGCTTACGCCGAAAAGCTCAGTAAAAGCAAGCTACCAGCGGACCGCCCAGTACATCCACTTGCTGAGTAATACCACGGCTTCTATTCCGCTGGATATCTGGACGCCAAGTACCAATAACATCGACCCGCAACTTGCGGACCAGTTTGCCGTTGGCTACTTCCGTAACTTCAAGGACAATACCTATGAATTTGGCCTGGAGACGTACTACAAGTCCTTCGATAACCTCATCGATTATGTCGATGGGGCAGACCTCATTTTGAATGAGCTGGTGGAAGGCCAGGTCGTTGCCGGTGAGGGCAGGGCCTACGGAGCCGAGTTACAACTCAAAAAAGTTAAGGGACGCTTCAATGGTTGGCTGAGTTATACCCTGGCCCGCACTGAACGCCTCACGGAGGGCATCAACAATAACGAGTGGTACCCCAACCGCTTTGATCAGACGCATAACTTCAACCTGACGGGTTTTTACGAATTGAATTACCGCACTACCCTGAGTGCCACTTTCGTCTACAATACGGGTACACCGTTGACGCTGGCAAGCGCCGGCTACTACCAGCAGGGTCTCTTTATTCCCTACAACGAAGGCAATGGCCGCAACAACTTCCGGGTTCCTGATTACCACCGACTGGACATTTCGATTACCCTCGATCCGCGTAAGGAAAAAGCTGGTAAGCGCTGGAAGGGGCAATGGGTATTTGGGGTTTACAATATCTACGGTCGCCGCAATGCGTTCAGTGTTTTTGGCGGACAAAGCAGCGCCCGTCCAATCATTGGTCAGCCGATCAGCACTGACGCTACGCAGTTAAGTGTTGTCGGAGCTCCGATTCCCAGCATCAGCTATAATTTCCGATTCAAGTAAGTCCTGGGGCGCGGCCGCAGGTGCAGGGACTGTTTTTTGATCAGCACCAACACTTGGCTGAGTGCTCCCGAGCATGAAAACAAGCACCACCCCAATCAAAAGAATAACTATGTTTTCCTACCGATCAATCCTCTTTTTCCTTCTTTTATCCGCCGCTTTCTTTGCTTGCGAGGACCCCATTGAACTGGAGTCC
>CAZTTF010000400.1:0-9366 GCA_964616365.1 uncultured Lewinella sp.
TGGATCGATGGCGGCGGTACTACTGTCGATGTTGACGGTAAATTTACGCTAGCTCCCGAGGCGGGGAAAACCAATTTTGTGATTTCGTTCCTGGGCTTCGCCAGTCAGGAATTTCGGGCAGACACCCTGACATCACCATTCACTGTAGTCTTGCTGGAAGCAGGCAGTACCCTCGGTGAAATTGAAGTAACGGCCCGAGACGCCGGCGCTACCGGAAGCCTGACTAACTCCAGAAATGTGGAACGCATTGGCGCCAAAGAATTACGCAAAGCCCCGTGTTGTAGTCTCGCCGAAAGTTTTGAAAACAGCCCGGTGGTCGACCTTACCTATGGTGACCCCCTCACCGGACGGCGCGAAATACAAATGCTCGGCCTTAGGGGCAACTACACCCAATTAACCCTGGAAAAACGCCCTATGCTCGATGGACTGGCAGCGCCTTTTGCGCTGGATCTGATCCCAGGCCCATGGGTAAGTGGTATTCAAATTGGCAAAGGAAGTGGCTCCCTGGAAAGTGGTGCCCAGGGGATGACCGGTGAGATCAACACCGAACTTCTCAAGCCTACCAATGGTCCCAAGCTCTACCTGAATGCCTTTGCCGGTAGTCAGGGAAGAGGCGAGTTGAACGCTGTAACTAATCAACAGATTAGTAAAACCCTCTGGTTGGGGGCATTGGCCCACGGTAGTTTCACGGATAACGAGCACGACCGCGATTTCGATCGTTTTAAGGATATGCCTGACCGCAGGACAGGCGTAGGCCTACTCCGACTCTTCCGCAAAAGTGACGACAACTGGGAAGGCCAGTGGAACCTCATGGGGGTCCGGGACCGCCGTAGTGCCGGACAGCAGAATGTCCATGACCACGGACAAACCACCCTCGACCCTTACATCATCGAACAGGATAACCGCCGTATCGAAGCGTGGGGAAAAACGGGCTACTATGGCTTTAAGAAACCGCACCAGAGTATTGGTTTCATCTACAGTGGTAGTTATCATCAGCTAAACAATCTCTACGGTCGTAAAATCCATCAGGGAGAGCAAATGTCGGGCTACTTCAGTACGATGTATCACACCCGCATTGTTAACGATAACCACCAGCTTGCTATCGGAGGGACGGCCCGGGTAGACGACTTCGTGGAGTCTTTCGACGGCCGGGACGTTAGTCGCGCCGAAAACACCGTTGGGGCGTACGGAGAATACACCTTCAGCTGGGAAGAAAGCCGGGAAGGTGCCGACTATCGTGCTTTCACGGCCATTCTGGGCCTACGGGCGGATCGGCACAACCTCGGTGGCAACCAGTTCAGCCCGCGGCTGAACCTGAAATACAACCCCAGTGAGCGCTCAGCTTTCCGCTTTAGCGCAGGCCGTGGTTGGCGCTCGCCCAACCTCCTAGTCGACAACCTCAACTGGCTGCCCAGCAGCCGTGTCGTAGTACTGGGCAGTGAGGACAACGAACAGCCAACCACTAATCCCGGCTTCCTTGGTCTTGAGTCATCCTGGAACTACGGTATCAACTATACCCAGGATTTCACGCTCGGAGGCCGTGAAGGTCAACTAATGGTCGACGCCTTCCGCACAGTATTCACCAATCAGATCATTGTCGATGCTGAGCAGGACATTACCGCCCTCCGGCTGTATCAACTGGACGGTACCAGCCGGGCTAACAGCTTCCTGGCCAGCCTGAATTACGAAGTCTTGCCCCTGATCGACGTAAAGCTCGCCTACAAGTACAACGATGTTCGGCAAACATACCAGACGAATGGACTGCGGGAAGTTCCGCTGACGCCACGCCACCGCGTCCTGGCGACCATCGGGTATGACGGTGCGCGCTTTAAGGCGCACTTGAACTACCACTGGACCGGAGAACAGCGCCTGATTGACTTTGATGAGATTCCCGAAAGTGTCTTCCTCCCCCACCCGCAACGGTCACCAGCCTTCGGGATCGTCTCTGTCAATTTCACTTATGTCGCTAATGGCCGGACGGAGTTCTACTTCGGCGGAGAAAACATAACGGGGCGTACCCAGCGGGACGCCATCATCGGTGCCTGGGAGCCTTTCGACGGCGCTTACTTCGACGCCAGCCAAGTGTATCAGCCATTGTTCGGCCGGATACTCTACGCCGGCATCCGTTACACCATCAAATAATCAGACAGGCTTAGCCCACCGTAACAACTGCCCGATGGACTCAAACTCTGTTTCCTTAAAGTGTTGTTAATCACGCCAAAGACTGTCGACCAACCCTTATTTTTACAGAACTTAAAAAACTCATTACCATGCGCATTCTCGCATTAATGGCTGTCTTCTTCGCCTTCACGGCAATGGCAGCCCCGCCCAAGAAAGTTTCTATCCAGACGAACGCTTGCTGCGAAACTTCCCAATTCATCATCGAAAAGGCGCTCAACAAGCTCGACGGCGTGAAGCGCTGCGAAGTAGACCTGGTCACCAAGAAAGTCAAGATCAAGTACGACGACACTAAGCTCGACGTAGCTACACTGCGGCAAGCAATTGCTGGCACCGGCTTTAAAGCTGACGACCTCCCTGCCCGCCCGAAAGCTTTCGATGCTCTACCCGACTGCTGCAAAGGCGATGGAAGCGCCTGCAAGAAACCGGAATAGGGAATACAATTCCACTAAAAAAACCGACGTAACGACCAGTTGCGTCGGTTTTTTTTTGCTCCAATGGATTGCAATGCTCCGAATCAAATAATTCTCTCCATCCGCAATCCATTGCAATGTTTTACAGGAACTACATTATCGGTGCAAGCTCCTTCGGGAACTCTCTTTTAGCACACTATCCAGCCATGAAACAACATATCTTCTTGCCACTTTTGCTAGGACTGTACCTACTCCAGTGTGGTTCACCCACAGCGAACAGCCCTTCGGAAAAAGCCCCTGCTCCTCCCTCACTAAAAGCTGCCTTTGCCGAAGACTTTTTGCTCGGTGCGGCCCTTGGCCGCAAGCATTTAAGGGGGGACGACACAACGGGGCTTGCCCTGGTTAGACGAGAGTACAATACCATCACCCCCGAAAATGACATGAAGTGGGAATCTATCAACCCAGACCCCGGTGTTTACAACTGGGAAGCTGCCGATGCTTTTGTTAGTTTTGGCGAGGAGCATGATATGTTCATCGTCGGACACGCCCTGGTCTGGCACAGCCAACTCGCTGATTACGTCAAAGACATTACCGATGCCGAAGAGATGCGCGTAGCACTCAAAACCCACATCGACGCCGTAGCGGGTAGGTACCGGGGGCGAATCGACGGCTGGGATGTAGTAAACGAAGCCCTCAATGAAGACGGCAGCCTCAGAGAATCAGTATTCCTTCAAGTACTCGGCGAAGAATACCTGACGCTGGCTTTCAAATATGCGGCCGCCGCCGCCCCCGACGCCAAGCTTTATTATAACGACTATAATATGTGGAATGCAGACAAACGCGAGGGTGCTATCCGCATGATCGAAACCATCCGTAAGCATGGTGGAAGAGTAGATGGTATTGGCATGCAGGCACATTACAGTCTGGCCGGTCCAACGCTAGATACCATTGAACAATCTATTCAGGCCTATACCAAGGCTGATCTGCCCATCTCCATAACGGAGCTAGATGTCACAGTATTACCAAACCCTTGGGATCTGGTGGGTGCGGAAGTAAGCCAGAACTACGAGGGCAGTCCGTACATGAACCCCCATCCAAACGGATTACCCGATTCGGTACAAAACGCTTTGGCAGAACGCTATGCGGACCTGTTCGGCCTCTATCTAAAGCATCGGGATAAAATTGAGCGGGTTACTTTTTGGGGAGTAAATGACGGGCATACCTGGCTGAATGGCTGGCCAATCAAAGGACGAACAAACTACCCCTTACTTTTTGACCGGGAGTACGAAAAGAAAGCAGCATACCACCGGGTGATGGCGCTAAAAAACGGGGCTTCCACGACCGTGAACTGACGCTCCGGCTTTCTCTCCCTCATCTGCTTTTGGCTTTTAACTTCTTCGATCATGTCCACTACTAATCACAAATTAACCGTCACCGAGAAGGTCGGATATGCCCTCGGCGACTTGGCAGCCAATCTCGTTTTTCAGACGCTGGTGACTTTCATCGCCTTCTTTTATACCGATGTCTACGGCATCGAAGCCGGCTGGGCATCAATGATCATCTTCTGGGCAGGCATCATCGGTGGGGCGCTATTTACGCCGGTGATGGGGGCTATTGCCGACCGGACTTCTACACGCTGGGGAAAGTTCCGGCCGTGGATCCTGTGGACCGCCGTTCCCTTCGGTGTCATTGTGATGTTCACCTTCGCCACCCCGGACCTTGGCACCTCAGGAAAGCTATGGTACGCCGGTATCACTTATCTCTTGTTGGTTATGATTTACTCCGCCAACAATCTGCCATACTCCGCCCTCAGTGGGGTACTGACCGGAAATATGGAGGAGCGTAACAGCCTGAGCAGCTACCGCTTCGTGGCGGTTATGGTCGCCCAGTTCGTCATCCAGGTTCTCGTCTTACCCATAGTTCTCTGGGTAGGCGAAGGTGATAAAGCGGTTGGTTTCGAGAAAGTGATGACGGTACTCGCAGTAGTTGGGGTAATCTGCTTACTGATCACCTTCTTAACGACCAAGGAGCGAATTATTCCGAAGCCGGAGCAGGAATCAGGAGTGATCGATGATATCAAAGACCTGGTCAAAAATCGCCCCTGGGTAGTGATGTTGATTTTGACCACGCTCATCTTCATTACACTTGCCCTCAAAGGCGGTTCCTACGTCTACTACTTCCAGCAAGTGGTGGACAAGAATGCGATGACCGACTTCCTCAATAACGTGGGGTATAGCAATTACTTCACCATCGATGAGCCAGGCGCAGCCACATTCAGCCTTTACAATGCCGTGAGTATCATCTGCCAGATCATCGGTATTTTCTTTTCCAAAGGGTTGGCAGACCGTTATGGAAAGCGCAACACCTTCGGGCTTTTTCTTCTTATCTCTACCATGTTTCTCCTGGCCTACATCATTGTTCCCAACGATGCGGTGACGCTGATCTTCGGCCTGCAGGTAGGCCACGGATTATCCTACGGAGTCACAATTCCTATCCTTTGGGCGATGATTGCCGATGTGGCGGATTACTCCGAATGGAAAAACAACCGCCGCGCTACCGCCATCATTTTTTCGGCGATGATCTTCGGACTCAAGGTTGGGCTAAGCATTGGTGGTGCACTCGTAGCCCAACTGCTCAACGTCTTTAACTACAACAAGGATCTGGCCCAGCAAGCGCCGACAACCCTGACTGGTATCGTTTTGCTCATTTCCGTTTTTGCTTCCATACCCTTCCTCATCGGTGTCGGCTCACTGTTCTTTTACGAGATCGACAAAGAGATGGAAACAACAATTGAACAGGACTTGTTAGCACGCCGCGGGGAAAACCTGGCCTGACGTTAGTGCTGCCACTGCCCGCGGAAGGTGGGCGAGGCCGCAGGTGCAGGGCTAGGGAATAAAAGCAGGGCATTCTGCCTATGCCCCCCCTTTCGCTTCTCCTACTTACTATAAGCACCTTCTAAGAGGGCTTTTCTAAATTCGACAACATCATTGAGACCATGGATTACGAAAAACTAGCTAAAAAGGCGATCTCCCAGCCGCTCGTCACCCACATCTATACCGCAGATCCATCAGCTCACGTGTTTGACGGCAAGCTTTACATTTACCCCAGCCACGACATCGATGCAGGTATCCCCTTTAACGATAATGGCGACCACTTCGGCATGGAAGATTACCACGTTTTAAGTGTGAATGACAAGCTGGAGGCAACCGACCACGGCGTTGCGCTTCACGTGAAGGATGTGCTGTGGGCCAGCCGACAAATGTGGGCGCCCGATGCGGCAGAAAAAGACGGGAAGTATTATTTCTACTTTCCCGCCAGAGACGAGGAGCAAAAATTCAGAATAGGCGTTGCAGTCGGTGACTCACCAACCGGCCCCTTTATTCCTCAGCCAAATTACATGCGTGGCAGTTACAGTATCGACCCCGCCGTATTCCGGGATGATGATGGTAGCTACTACATCTACATCGGTGGCATCTGGGGCGGACAATTACAGAAATACCGGGACCATCAGTGGGCCGACGACCATGAACTCCCTTCACCTGATGCCCCAGCTTTGCGGCCTGTTATGGCCAGATTGACTGAGGACATGCTCGAGTTTGACGAGCCCTTACGCTACATTGACATTCTGGACGAAAACGGTGATTTGCTGCTGGAAGGAGATAATGACCGACGCTTCTTTGAAGCTAGTTGGCTGCATAAATACCAGGGGAAGTATTACTTCAGCTACTCCACCGGAGATACGCACTTTCTCTGCTACGCCATCGGTGACAGCCCCTACGGCCCGTTCACCTATGCCGGACGAATTCTTGAGCCGGTTGTTGGCTGGACAAGTCATCACTCCATCGCCAAATGGCGCGAAAAGTGGTGGTTGTTTTACCATGACTCCGTACTCAGCGAGGGGGTTACCCACCTTCGATCCGTTAAAATGGCCGAGATCACTTACGACGAAGCAGGAAGGATAAATACGCTTTCGCCCTACGGCTAACAAGCCTTTACATGCTTTTACATTAATTATGATGCGCTGCTGCCACAAGCCTTTACCTTGCTGGCATCAAATCAATTGTACCACAAATACCTATCCATGAGAATCTGTATCAGCCTGGCCATCATACTATTTTCGTTCACGCTGAGAGCACAGCTTCCACAGCTAAGTCCACAAGCCACCATCGAGCAGGTGGTCGGTCTCACCAACGTCACGTTGGAGTTTACCAGGCCGATAGCTCGGGGCAGAACCATATTCGGGGGACTGGTCCCCTACGGTCGTCGCTGGCAAACGGGGGCAGACATTGCCAAAATCTCATTTGACCGGCCAGTTACAATCGGCGAACATGCCGTCCCTGCCGGGCAATATGCCATCATTACCATTCCCAACGAAAAGGAATGGACCATCATCCTGAGTAACAGGATTGACTTTACTTCCGTCTCCAATCCTGATCCGCGCAATATCGTGGCGCAAATGTGTGTCCCCGTTACACGCCCCGGCAGATTTTATGAAGCACTCTCCCTCGAGCTGGACCTGACCCCGGGGAATGCTGAGCTTTATATTTCCTGGACAGACGTACAGGTAAGTATCCCGATCTCTACACCAGTGAACCAAGAAGTGACCAACTACGTCGACAGTCTGCTAGCGGCCCCTTTAGCCGATGATGGCCAACCGTATTTTCGGGCCACCAATTACCTTATGTTCCACAAGCAGGAATTAACCAAAGCCCTGGCACTTACGGATCGCTTTAAGCAACTGGAACAAGGTTACTTCATCTATACCATGCGCAGGGATATATATGTTGCCCTCGGTGATATCGAGCAGGCAATTAAGGAAAATGATCAGGCAATAGTGCTGGCAAGGAGAGAGTTTGCCGGTGAACCCCTTCGGGTTGCTAATGTAGTACGCACGCTACAGGAAGAACGAGAGCAGTTGGACAATATGTAACCCTTTCGGTAGCACTGACCAAGGCAGAGATAGCTATTTCCATTGCATGTTCAGCTATCCCACTGCACCAGCGTCCGCGCCCTGCAGATACTGCGGTTCGACCAAAGGTATTTGCTTTTCAAAACTAATAAATGCCATCAATAATGAATGGCGTTATCAGGAATATTTATCGGGTCGCGGCCGCAGGTGCTATGAGGAGAACCCAAAAAGGCAGTGCTAACTAGTCCAGAAATAAGTGTAGCAGATAAACGCTAGCTTTAATATCAGCACAACAGATTTAATCATCATGTGGACCTCGTCCTCCGAAAACTGTAATCAGCTACAGGCTTGGCGTTCTTCCGCTTTGCTAGCGTTAAATGATTTCTGGTAACTAGTATACTGCAAACTAAATTTCATCGCATAATCTGCGAAGTCTTTTGCCGCCTGACTACGTTTCAAAAACACTTCCGTAGCTATGGCTATGCAAGCGTTTTCCCGCCTTGTCAGCCATCAAAACCCACCAGCACCTTATGTCGACACACTTAGGTTACGGTGTAATAGTGAATGCCGGTGTGCAGCAAATACCTGATCGGGGTCTTCACCGCAGTCCAATTGCCGGGGCATGACATGCAATCTGGAATATTCACTCCACTCCACCCATTTTTCTAGGTATTACTCCTAATTACCCAATCAAGAACTTTACAATCATGCCCAGGCCGACCAAGATTGCTCCGTAGAAAATAGCTTGTCCGTCGGAAGCTGCTGTAAGCCCAATACCACCGAGCAAGAATAGAAGACCAAGCACCAAATTAAGTGGACTGCGATTTGATTCTGATTCAGCTTTTACTTCCAGTTTATTCCTGGCACGACTAGCCGCTTTCCGGTAATCCTCTTCTTGCAAAAGTGGGTGCTGATTATCCACAAGCACCTGCGCGGAGTTCTTTCCCTCGACCAGGTCACGGACAATTCTGTTAACAAAAGTGTTACGGATTACTTGTTCCTGCGCAGTACGGATCTTGTCGAAAACCGTAGGGTCAAGCCCATTATTCACTACCGTTTTCGGATCGGCAAGAAGTGCGTCGTGAATACTTGGGCCATGCTTCTCACCTACTGCTTTGATCACCTTTCGGGAGACATCGTCAATATCCTTCTGATAAAGCCCATCGGTCTGTTTGAGTTCTGTTTGTAGATCGTCCCAAGCGAGGCCGCTGCTAATACGGTCGACAGAAGCGTCAATAAGAGCAAGTTTAGTCTGGTAGTTCAAGTCAATAGTATTTAGGTGAATGAATGCTACGTGAAGATACGAATAACAAATCAAATTAATTATAAAAATTAATTAATCACCAAAAAAATTACTACCTAAGTGCTCTTTTGACTAGCTGACTCATTATTTAAGTATCAACTTAGCAATAACTGATAACCCACGCCATGAACTGTTTTTATCTCAACAGTATCAATGGCCGCAATCTTTTTTCGGAGCCTTGAGACAAAAACATCCAGGCTACGCCCTACGATCACTCCTTCCTCTCCCCATACTGCATCGTGTATGGAAGTGCGCTCGAGCACCTGGTTGGCGTGATCGGTGAAGTATTGCAAAAGTTTAGCCTCACGGTAGGTCAATTCCTGTGCCACTCCCGCAATGATGAGTTGCTGTGCCTGCGGCTCGAATCTGGAATCTGCTCCTAATTTTACTCCGGCACTAACTTCCGGTTCAACATTAGATTCAGTAGGTTCATAGCTTCGGCTTTTACCCAACAAGAGTCCGCCAAGAATTAAAAAGCTACCCATGCCCAAGAACCAGTACTGTGTCGTATCGTTTTTGGTTTTCATCGGAGCGATGAAGGCAAGTCGAAAGTCAGCACAGCG
>CAZTTF010000401.1:0-24849 GCA_964616365.1 uncultured Lewinella sp.
ACACACTGGTAGCTGGAGACTTCTCTGCTACGAAGAAGATGGTAGTAGTGCGCTAAGCACGGCTAACCATTAGCCCCACCCGGAAGGGTGGAAGAGAAGGCCCCGTCCCGACTTAGTCGCGGACGGGGCCTTCTTGTTTTAGGTGGTCTTTGTTTAAAAGTTTTTGTTGTTTATCTTTAGCTTTCCAAAGGGCGTGTCGTAATTTTTTATGACTATGCTAGTTAAGACTTTTGCCAGCGCCGTTGAAGGTGTTGATGCCCGCATGATAACCGTTGAGGTTAATGCTGGGGGACATGTTGCTGAGGGTAAGCCTTGGTATAATGTTGTTGGCTTGCCAGACAGTGCCATTCGGGAGGGCTCCTACCGGGTTGAAGCTGCTGTACAAAACAGTGGTTTCACGAATAAGCGCATGAAGATTGTGATCAACCTGGCGCCAGCTGATGTCCGTAAAGAAGGAGCTGCTTACGATCTGCCGATTGCACTGGGTTATTTAAATGCCACCCAGCAAATCTTTGTGCCAGATCTGTCCGAGTATATGATCATGGGGGAATTGTCCTTAAGCGGCGAGCTAAGGCCAATAAAAGGGGCATTGCCGATCGCAATTCAGGCACGGGCCCGGGGGTATAAAGGATTTATAGTCCCGAAGGAAAATGCCCGGGAGGCGGCTATTGTCAATGACTTACCCGTGTATGGAGTAGGTAGCCTGAGGGAAGCCTTAGACTTCTTAACGGGAGAGCTTTCCCTCGAGGCTACTCAGGTAGATACGCGGGAGTTGTTTTTCAATAATCGGGCAATACATGCGCTTGATTTCAGTGATGTGAGAGGCCAGGAAAACATAAAGCGATCGATGAAGATCGCTGCTGCAGGCGGGCATAATGTGATCTTGATTGGCCCTCCCGGCGCAGGAAAAACGATGTTGGCGCGCCGGCTTCCTACCATTTTACCACCGTTGAACCTACGGGAGGCACTGGAAACAACGAAAATTCACTCAGTAGCTGGCGTTTTACCAAAAGATGCTGCACTTATTACTACCCGGCCGTTTAGGGCTCCGCACCATACGATTAGTGACGTCGCCTTAGTCGGGGGTGGGAGTTATCCTTCCCCGGGTGAAATAAGCCTGAGCCATAACGGCGTTTTATTTCTGGATGAGTTGCCGGAATTCAAGCGCTCTGCGCTTGAAGTGATGCGTCAACCAATGGAGGAGCGCCGTATCGTGATTAGTAGGGCGAAGGTTACGGTAGATTTCCCCGCAAGTTTTATGCTGGTGGCAAGTATGAATCCTTGTCCTTGTGGCTACTTCAATCATCCAACGCGAGAATGTACTTGCCCGCCAGGCACCGTGAAACGCTACCTCAGTAAGATAAGTGGACCATTGCTGGACAGGATTGATTTGCAAGTGGAAGTGACGCCCGTGCCCCTCGAAAAGCTATCGATGAAGGAGCCCGAGAAGGTTACGAGTGCGATGATTGCGGAGGAAGTCGTAGCCGCAAGGACGATTCAAGCTGAGCGTTACCGCAATCAGCCAGGAATACATTGTAATGCTCAGATGCCAAGTAGAATGGTAAGGAAGTGGTGCCAGATTAACACGGAGGGAAGCACTTTGCTCAGAAATGCAATGGACCGCTTACAATTGAGCGCGCGTGCCTATGACCGTATTCTAAAAGTAGCGCGGACAATCGCTGATTTAGAGCAGTGCGAAGACATTCGTCCTGCGCATCTGGCGGAGGCGATAAATTTCAGGAACCTGGACCGTGAGAGTTGGGGCGAACAGCGATGATATTTACCTGCTGGAGGTAGCGATCACTCTGTACAAGCAGCCTACTGCTTGATACTCGTCTTTGTGTAGCCATTGTTGAAGGAGAAATCGGCGCGCCAGCGTGCACTCCATTTTGCCTTTGGGTCAAGTTCTCCCTCCCAATTGAGGGCTGCACGGGATTGGCCTACGACGGGAAACTTAACGCCTCCGGGGAATGTGTCGTAAGTGTACTTCATCATAATTGGCGTTTCCCGGCCAGCGGCAGCAACGGTGAAAAGGAACTGGTCAACAAGCTTGGTGTAGGGGTTTATGTAAAGAAGGTAACGGTCTTTAGCAACGCCTACACCATCCTCAAAGGTTACGTCTACCATATCGTAAGGGATACCTTCTACCACGCGCTTCCCCAAATAGTTGTAAATGAGGCCGGGGTCACCAAGTTTCTGGATCATGGCTAACCAGTAATAATTGGTTTTACGGGAGAAGAGGGCAGATTCAATGGCTTTGGGGTCATCAGTTGGTGTTCCATCAAGCCAGACATAGGCTTTATTTCCGTCAAAGAACTGCGTACGAACGGTTCCGTCTTTGGTGGTGCTTTGTCCCCAGCTGATCTCTCCGTCAAAGATGTATCGCTCTTCAGAGGTTCCCCGGTAGGATGTGTAGCTATAGGAAACGTCCTTGAGGGCATGCATCGCATCAATGCCGCCAACGGCCTTGATGGTCTGGTCAATCAATTCTTTAGCGTTTTGCGCTGAGAGTTGAAGGGAAAGGGCGAAGAATAGAAATAAGGAAAGTGTGCGCATGGGTTGTTTACAGTTTAGTGCGTGGGTTCTTTAGCGAAACCAGCAGGCTGGTCAGGAGTTGTCTTTAGGTAGATCATATAGGTTAAATCACGACACTTTAAGTAGTTAACGTCAGGTTTGGACGAAGCAATAATGCAAGTTGCTGACTATCATCCTTTAATCTCCCGTAATTATCAAGTCTGTTAGTCTTTTAGCCTGTTAGGTAGTCATGACTGTCTAACAAACGAATCAAACCAAACATAGTACTTGATCCATTTCAACAAGAGGAAACCAAGCATTTTGCCAAACCTCACGTTAGTTAGTAAACTACAGAGCGTGTGGTTCTGGGGATCGTTAGGCGTGCGCTTGATTCCTGCGCGTTGCGTGGGCTGAGAGACTGTTGATCGCTAATAGACGCCGGAGTCTGGACCTCAATCTGGGCTTGTCCGCGCCAGGTCATTCGTTGTTAGTTAGTTCTAATGCTAACGGTGATAATCCTTGCAATAATGAACAGCATTGCACCTGCGTCCGCGCCCGATTGCAGTGTGTTCTACGTTTTTGGCGATATCTACTTGGTCTTTCACCTGACCAGCAACCAAAAAAGGACGTAACCACAAGTCCTACGTTATATATCAGACTAGGGGATTGGAACATGAATTTCCATCGCCTAATCTGGGGCACCTTTCGTGCCTAAGTCGCCGTGCCTATGATAACCTACCCTAGTGTCCTACAGGCCTGCTGGCGGTGGAGCGGAGTATCGAAGGGAAGCTGCTTATCTTTACCGCGATGGCGAGCATTTACTACAAGGATTCGATCAACTTTTTGCGCAAGCTTACCCCTAAGCGGGTGGTTAATGCGCTTAAGGTGACCGCCAGTTATTATGCCACTCGTTGGCTACAGCGGCCGGTTGTGTGGGGTAAGCCTTTTACGGTATCGTTTGAACCGACTACGGCCTGTAATCTCCGTTGCCCTGAGTGTCCGAGTGGGCTGCGTCAGTTTACCCGCCCAACGGGGAACCTGAAAGCTGATTTTTTTCGGAGAACAATGGATGAGATTTCGGACCGTCTGCTCTATCTGATTTTTTATTTTCAGGGTGAGCCTTACATCAATCCTGATTTTCTGGATATGGTGAAGGAGGCAAATGACCGGGGTGTTTATACCATAACCTCAACGAACGGTCATTTTCTTAATGACGCGAATGCGAAAAGAACGATCGAGAGTGGACTTGATCGCTTAATCATCAGCGTTGACGGAACTACCCAGGAGGTTTACGAGCAGTACCGCAAAGCCGGTAAACTGGAGTCTGTTCTGCAGGGTGCCAGAAATATGGTTAAGTGGAAGCGGGAGCTAAACTCACCGACGCCTCATTTGATATTTCAGTTTTTGGTGGTCAAGCCAAATGAGCACCAAATGGGAGAGGTGGTCAGGCTTGCCGAGGAGATTGGCATTGATGAAGTGAAGTTTAAAACGGCACAGCTGTATGATTACAAGAACGGTAATCCCCTAATGCCGGAGAACGAGCGTTACGCCCGCTATTACAAGAAGAAAGACGGTACTTACGGTATTAAGAATAAGCTGCAAAACCACTGCTGGAAACTCTGGCACTCCTGCGTGATAACGTGGGACGGTCTGGTGGCACCCTGCTGTTTTGATAAAGACGTTACGCACCGGCTCGGGGACGTTAAATCTGCTACGCTTCCCGAAATATGGGAGGGCGCTGCTTATGATGATTTCCGGAAAAAACTACTTAAGGGGCGGGCAGAAATTGATATCTGTAAGAACTGTACAGAGGGCTGTGAGGTGTGGTTAGGGGCAGAGGTTTAGAGGAGTACTACACGAACCCTTCGCGAATGAGATCGTGGATATGTAAGAAGCCCAGATAAGCCCCTGAGGGGCTTAGGACAACAAGCTGACTAATATTGTGCGACCGGAGCTCTTCGAGGGCACGAACGGCTAGTGTTCCCTCCAGTATGGTTTTGGGTTCAGGAGTCATAATCTCTGCAGCAGTAACCTTACTTAAATCGGTGGCGTCAGATAACATACGCCGGAGGTCGCCGTCGGTAATGATGCCAAGGAGGTGGTTGGTTCCCGCTTCCACTACGGCCGTAGCGCCGAGGCGTTTAGTCGTCATTTCCAGGAGTGTGTCGCGTAAGGGAGTATCGGGAAGTACGGCAGGCCTGGCATTATGGACGTAGAGGTCCTCTACCCGCAGGTAAAGCTGTTTGCCCAGGGCGCCGCCGGGATGGAAGTTGGCGAAATCGGCGGGGCTAAAACCCCGCAGTGCTAGTAGGGCCGTAGCCAGGGCATCGCCAAGCGCCATTTGGAGGGTGGTACTCGTGGTGGGGGCAAGGTCGTTTGGGTCGGCTTCACGGGTGTGTGGCGTAAGCAATACGTAGTCGGCTTGCCGGGCGAGGGCACATTCTGAGTGGCTCACCATCGCAATTATCTTGTTCCCCCGATGCCGGACGAGGGTGGCAAGCATCTTGATTTCTTCAGTCTCTCCGCTTTTGCTAAGACACATGACCACATCGTACGGTCTGATCATGCCAATGTCGCCATGGATTGCGTCGGCGGCGTGTAAAAATAGTGCTGGAGTACCAGTGGAATTAAGGGTGGCAACGATCTTTTTAGCGACTAATGCGGTTTTTCCGATGCCTGTTACTACTAGGCGGCCTTTGGCAGTGTAAATTTCGTTTACACAGGCTACAAACGTGTCGTCAATACTGGAAGTCAGTTGTTGGAGCGCAATTGCCTCAATCTCAATTGTTTGCCGACCAATAGTGGTAATTAGGCTTGCATTTTTCACGTAAAAGTGTATTTTTGGGCCCCCAAAGGAAAACCTGGGGTAAAATAGGGCCTTATCGATCGTAAAACATCATGGTCCGATGCATAGATATAGTTACTTATTACCTAACTTAACGATCAGAGCAATAGTCTAAAATGCTACTGCCTGGCACCTGAACTTTGCCCATTGATATTTTCCAGTTGATAATAGTTTCAGCTGGGTTTAAAGTTTTTCCAAACTTTCCGCTGCCAGTGCTAACTAGCATATTAAAGGCAAATTTAAACGAAAACGTTCGGAGCAAAGCGAATCTTAGCATGACTGCCAAACCTGCCGCGAATCTTTTAGAGCAAGAGCTATTCAAGTTTTTTGGTTTCGACCAATTTAAAGGGAACCAGAAAGTGATCATCGAATCTTTGTTTGAGGGCAAGGATACTTTCGTCATTATGCCTACCGGTGGTGGAAAAAGCCTCTGTTATCAGTTACCCGGATTAATGATGGATGGCTGTGCATTAGTGATATCTCCACTAATTGCCTTGATGAAAAACCAAGTGGATAGTATCCGCTCTTACGGAGATTCTGATGCCGTAGCGCATTACCTCAATTCTTCTCTTTCCAAGACGCAGATGCGTCAGGTTAAGAGCGATATTTCTGCCGGACTGACGAAGTTGCTCTTCGTAGCACCTGAGACACTGACCAAGGAAGAGAACATTGAGTTTTTCAGAGCGTCTAATATTTCGTTCGTTGCGATTGATGAGGCACACTGTATTTCTGAGTGGGGCCACGATTTTCGTCCCGAATACCGGCGCATCCGCGAGATGCTCGATGAAATTGGTCACGACATTCCCATTATCGCCCTGACGGCTACGGCTACTCCTAAGGTGCAATCAGATATTGTTAAGAATCTCCGGATGGGGGATGATCACCGAACTTTCGTTTCTTCCTTTAACCGGGATAATCTTTACTACGAGGTAAGGCCAAAGGGTAAGAAAGACTATGCGATTAAACAGATCATTCAGGTAGTCAAAGAAGTCCCCGGAGAATCAGGGATTGTTTACGTCCAGAGTCGTAAGGCCGCTGAAGAGATCGCAGAGGCGCTCCGCGTAAATGACGTCCGGGCGGCGCCATATCACGCCGGCCTTGACCCTAAGACACGTTCTAAAACCCAGGACGATTTCCTGATGGAGGAAGTTGACGTCATTTGTGCTACCATTGCTTTTGGCATGGGTATTGATAAGCCGGACGTCCGTTTTGTAATCCATTACGACATCCCCAAGTCCATCGAAAACTATTACCAGGAAACCGGTCGTGCGGGTCGGGACGGCCTGGCTGGCCGCTGTGTTGCCTTCTATGCCTACAAGGATATCCTGAAGCTGGAGAAATTCTTGCGGGATAAGCCACTCATGGAACGCGAAATGGGGGCCCAGCTGATGCAGGAGGTGATGGCTTACTCTGAGACGACGGCGTGCCGCCGTCGGTTCCTGTTGCATTACTTCGGCGAAGAATACGACGAGGCGAATTGTAACAAGATGTGTGACAATTGTCGTCATCCTAAGGAACGCGTTGAGGTCAAAGACAAAGTTGTCGCGGCACTCAAAGCCGTTAAAGAACTGGACCAGAATTATCCGCTGAAGACCTTGATCGAATTCGTGCTTGGGAAAGAGACGAAGGAGATGAAGGACTATAAGTTTACCCAGCGAGCAGGCTTCGGTTTTGGCAAAGGAGAGGACGAAGTATTATGGAGTTCTATCTTCCGCCAGGCCCTCCTGAATAATCTCGTACGTAAGGATATTGAATCATACGGCCTCATCAAGATCACAGAAGCCGGAGAAGCCTTCCTGAAGGAACCTAAGAGCTTTCAGATTCCGATCGATCATGATTTTGAGAAAGAGTTGGCTGCGGATATTCAAATGGCTGCAGACGATGCGAGAGCCGTTGTGCTGGACGAACCACTACTGATTGCGCTGAAGGACCTTCGCCGCAAGGAGGCTAAACGCCTCGGAATTCCACCTTTCGTGATATTCCAGGATCCCAGCCTGAACGAGATGGCAACCCGCTATCCCATCAGCCTGGATGAAATGAAAAACATCCATGGTGTAAGCATCGGAAAAGCAAAGCGTTATGCCGCACCGTTCCTGACCCTGATTGAGCAGTACGTTGACGAC
Organism: uncultured Lewinella sp.; assembly: GCA_964616365.1. Taxonomy (GTDB): domain Bacteria; phylum Bacteroidota; class Bacteroidia; order Chitinophagales; family Saprospiraceae; genus Neolewinella. The sequence goes on from CAZTTF010000401.1 coordinate 7,483, forward strand.
AACGGCATCAGCCGCCCTTCCGATTTTGTGGTTAAACAGGTGGCTAATAAGTCCAAGAAGAAGGTCAACATTATCCAGGCGGTAGACCGTAAAATTCCGCTGGAGGACATTGCTTCGGGTAATCAACTCTCCATGGACGAGTTGATGGAAGAAATGGTGTCCATCGTCCATTCCGGTACGAAGTTGAATATTGACTACTACATCGAAGACGAGGTAGACGAATATAGCCTGGAGGATACCTATGAGTACTTCATGGGTGCCGAAACGGATGATCCCGATTTAGCTTTTCAGGCACTCAAAGAGGAGGATGTTACCATCGAAGAAGTTAAGTTGGTCCGGATCAAGTTCCTCTCGGAAATGGCGAACTAGGTTGGCCCCTTTGGTAGTCGCGACTGACTAACAGATCAAGTGAAGCGGTTCTTAAGTCATTATAACATAAATGATCGACGCTTTTCACTTGGTTTTTTGCCTGCTGGCGTCATGAAAAATTTGTCCCTTAGCTATGGCTATGCGACGAATTTTTCATCTAGCCAGGAACCAGAATGCCGACGTATAAGTCTACCCCAACTTATGTTATAGTGTTGCTAGCATCTAACGTGTTTTCTTAGAAGCAATCTGCATCTGATGGGTGAGCCTCGTATGTTTAGTGCATTCACTGGTCTGTTACCGAAACGTAAAATAATTTTTGGCTTGCACCAAAGACTGACTACCGACGTTCCAATTGGTCCCTACCTTTGTCTCATGCTACGTTCCCGAATTTTATCCTGGTCGATTTTACTAAGCTGTTCTCTCTGGCTGACGGGCTGTGCGCTGTTAAAACCGGCGACGGCTCCGGGAGAACCGATCCCTCGGGATAATCGAAGCGGTCGACTGGACCCTACTGGTGCTATCCGCTCTGGCATTGTGGACCACGCTGAGGAACTTTTGGGTATTAAGTACAAGTATGGCGGTAACCGCCCACGGGAGGGATTCGATTGTTCGGGGCTAACCAGGTATCTATACCAAAATGCAGGCCTGGACCTGCCACGGGTAAGCCGTGACCAGGCAGGACTCGGACAGCTGAAAGATTTTGATAATGCCCGTCCGGGAGACCTCGTGTTTTACCGTAAAGGACGGCCGGCAAGGGTTTTCCACGTTTCCATAGTGGTGGACGTGCGCCCGGGAGAACTCTGGGTAGTCCATTCGACGAGTAGTCGTGGGGTGATGCGGGAGGATATCCTGGCCAGTAGCTACTGGCGGCCGAAGATTTATCAGGTTCGGGATGTGCTCAATTAACGCGTAAGGCGATGGCTAATCTATTGTTCATCTGTAGTCGAAACCAGTGGCGTAGCCTTACGGCAGAGACCATTTTTCGGAAGCGAGAGGATATTACCGTGAAATCGGCTGGCACTGCGCGCAATGCGCGCATTCGGGTTAACGGGCGCCTGTTGAAATGGGCAGATGTCGTCTTCGTGATGGAGCGCAAACACCGCGAATATCTGCTAAGTCATTATCCGGGAGAGACGAAGTATCTCGAGGTAGAGGTCCTCGACATTCCCGATGAGTATCCATACATGGATGAGGAACTCATCAGCGAACTGGAAGACGTGGTGGCTGATTGGCTAGGGTAAGGTCCGCAGGGTTTTTGGGGCGCGGCCGCAGGTGCTATGGGGGATCGTTTTTGGCTGGTTACTCGGCCTTTAGGTGTATGGCTGGTACACATCCCTTTGGGTACTTACGTACAGACGTCCATTGGTGGACGTTTTATATACCGCCATCAATTTGTGATTTTCGTCCTTTCCCCCGTAGTATCTGCCGTTGGCGCATGGGCATGCTGTCGATGGTGTTTAGGAGTACGGAAGGTACGGTGACCCGGTTTTGGGCGCGTAGCTTTTCGTTGCTGTCCAGGCCAACCAGGATGAGCTCCAGCTGGTATTTCGCTACACCAAAATAATCGTAGTATTGCTTGCTGGCTTCCTGGTCCAGGAAAAGGCCGGTGTTTTCGTGATTGCCCTCAGGGGTGATCATAATGAAGACAACATTGCGTTCTTCAAAATCTTCCTGTGCTTCCTGTAATAGTTTCATCTGGCGGACAAAAAGCGGATCACTTGGTGAGGGCGTGAAGACGAGGACCAGGCGGGACTTCCACTGGTACTCGTTGAGGAACTGCGCGCGCGCAGGTGTAGGGACCAGGAAGAAAAACGCAATAATCAGAAGGAGGGCTTTCATGTAGCCCTAACGGAAAACATACTGATGGTGTTCCGTCGGTTCAACTTGACAGGCTACATTTTTACCTCATCCCGAGCCATTACGCTAGGTGGCATGTGTCCGTTCAAAAGCCATTGGGGTCTGCTTTGGTAGAGGAGCTCTGCTCCGACTAGTAATAAATCGGAGCAGAGCTCCTCTACCAAAGTACCCACTACTTTTTGAACGGATACGGTGGAATTTACTTTATCAGGCAAAGCATATGCTACGAGGTCTCATAGCTTGGACCTCATAGGGGAATCGCAAGATCGCGTAGCAACTCTTGTCGGACCAGAGTTGATCCAAGTTGAGCACGGTTTCCGTCGTTATAGTCCGTAGAGCATTGCGCTCCGCGCTGAAGAGTAAGCAGAGAAGTAAGACCTACTAATTTCCCTGTCGTTCCTAGCTGGGGAGCTACTCTCCCTACACATATTTGTAGCTATCCAAGTCGCTAAAGCAAACGGTCAGAAACCGGAGCCGTTGCCTCCAGTTGATAAAGGCTTCTTCCCGTTTCACCCTTCTTTTGAAGCCAAAAGATGAGCAACACGGCAGGCGCTGTTTTTTGTGTAGGGAGAATAGCGCTGGGCGAGGGGCCTTAGCGCCAATAACTGCGTTGTTTTGTGAATTAACACCCTACGTATCCAAGCGGAAGCGCTCTGGGCCTCGCGCTACCGTAGCCCTTCTCCCATGCCATCCCTCCGTACGCCGTTGAGGGGCGCCCGCCCTGCGGGCGGGGTGGGGAAGGTGCCAACCGGATAGTGGAGCCGCTTATGACGTAGGTAAAGGCTGTCCGTTTGCCGGATAGGGAGGTCGGGGTATTGGTCTTGCGCGACGATGTAGACCGTTGTGGAGTCGAAGCCTTCCCACTGGCGGGGCACGACGTGCCCCCGGCCCATGGTCAGGTAGTAGCCGGTAGCGGGTTCGATGAGGGTGTAGCCATAGATGGCCAGGGAGTCCTCCGGATGGGCTTCCGTTACGGCGTAGGCGGTGTTGCGCACGGCGATTCCGCGCTCATCTCCTGCCGCCCGCGGCGGCAAGACGAATAGGTTGAAGATGATCCGGAGTAGCAGCAGGAATACCGCAAAGTAGAGCAAGGTGTTGCGTTCACTTTGCCATGCATACCATACCACGGCACCCGCGACCGCGCCCAAAGCGATGCTCTTTACCCACCGGTAGTCGACCATTGCGGTGTCCGGGACGAAGGGAATAAAGGGCGTCACTACCGCACAGAGGGTCATGAGCCCGAGCAGGAGGTAGCGGAGCCCGCGGAAACTGCGACTGCGGCGTGCCTTGTGCTCTCCGTGGAGAAAGAGCAAGCTGCCGAAGAGGAGCGGAAATAACATCAATAAATACCGCGGGTAGACGTTAGGTGAGAGCCAGTAGACGGGGATATTGACGAGGAAGGCCAGCAGGCAGAACGCAGCAAAGTCGTTGGCTTTGAGGCGTTGCCAGCTGCCGCGTTGGAAAAGGTAGACGAGGAGCAGGGTCCACGGCATGAAGTGGTAGCTCATCTCGAGGGGAAAGGCTACTACGTGTTCAACGGATTTCCAGAAACCCTGGGCGATGGCCGTCCGCTTACCGCTTTCGATGAGGAGTCGTTCGGCTACTTTGTTCAGGTCGACGTAGTAGCTGTACTGCCAGTAGTAAAGTGCCAGGGCGCCGACACAGGCGAGCCCGCTTACTAAGTGCGCCGGCCGGAAAAACTGTTTCCACGATCGTGTCCACCCCAGGATGGCAAAGACGGTTAAGCCCTGGAAAACGATGGCCGGCAGGCCTTTGAGCATGAAGCCAACGGCGGTGAGGGCGTAACTCCAGCCGAAGGCCTTCCACCATTGCCCCTTGCGGCCGTATTCGTAGAGCAGCATGATCTGGGTGTAGACCACCCAGCTGAAAGTGACATCGATGAGGGCGAGCATGCTGTCCCAGAACAACATGCGGCCGCAGGTGATGACCGTCAGGGCGTGAATGCCAGCCAGGTAGCGGGAAAAGTGCTTACTGCTAAAGTGGTAGGTAGTGGCCGCGAAGCCGATTAATCCGATGACGGTGGGTAGGCGGGCGGCCCATTCGCTGGCGCCGCCGTGCAGCCAGAAGCTGATGGCGAGTACCCAGTTCCAGGCCGGAGGCTTGTTGAGGTAAGCGTCTCCGTGCATGGTCGGCGTCAGGTAGTTGCCGCTCCAGAGCATCTCCTGCGCCACCAGGGAGCGGATGGCTTCATCATCGATGAAAACCATAATGCCGAGATTGATCAGCAGGGCTGCTGGCAGGAGGATGAGGGCGAAGAGAAAGAGGTTGCGGCGCACGGCGCGAAGGTAGTAGTCAAATAGTGGGTAGTCAAATAGTGGGTAGTCGAATAGTGGGTAGTCGAATAGTAGGGAGTCAAGTAGTGGGTAGTCGAATAGTGGGTAGTGGGTAGGAGCGCGGTGCGAAATTATCGATACTACATCTTACCCTACAACTAGAACGAGCTATACGGTTAAGCACGAAAACTTCAAACCCAGCGATGCCTGGACACCAGGTTACTGGCTTCCACCTTGGAATTGATTTTTAGTTTGCGGTAGATGCGCTCCGTGTGCGAACGTACTGTGTGCGGTGAGAGGAATAGCTGCTTGGCGATCACTTTGTAGGTAAGCCCTCCGGCGAGGTGGCGGAGGATATCGACTTCGCGCTCGGAGAGGCCAAAGTCGGCGGGCTGTGGGCTGGCGGGCGCAGGGGCTGTTCGCAGCAGCTCAAGGGCTTTGCGCGCCACCAGAGGAGACATGGGGATGCGGCCGGCGTGAGCGTCGTGAATGGATTGGTAGAGGGCTGCCGGTGGTTCGTCTTTGAGCAGGTAACCTGCTGCTCCGGCCCGAATGGCAGCGAAGATGTTGTCCTCGTCCTCGAAGACCGTCAGCATTACGATCCGAATGTCGGGTTGGAGGGCGTGAATGCGCCGCGTGGCCTCAATGCCATTCATTTGCCGCATTTCAATGTCCATCAGCAATACGTCGGGCAGCGGTCGCTCGGTCTGTATACGTTTGACGGCGGCTTCCCCGTCGTCTACCGACCAGAGTAACTCAAAATCTTCGCAACACTCGAGGATTCGGGCGAAATTTTGACGGACATCGTGTCGGTCATCGGCAAGGCTTACGCGGATCATTGTTCAATGTAATAATTTTCGGGAAAGTTGGCGTCGGGGGTTTGCGGATCGTTATCCTTGCTGCGGTAGCCGATTACGACGATCACCGGCCGCGCCGCGTAAGCCGCAGGTACAGCAACGAGTATCCCTTCCCGCTGCACGTCCTCCGTTTCAAATAGCTTGCGGCGCTGCATGATGCCCGTAGCGGCATCCAATTTTTGCCGTTCCTGCTCATATTCGGAACCGTCGAACATGTTTTTCTGTATGCCAGCCGGCTGGTAGCGTTCAAAGTCGAGCTTTGCCTGGGTGTCACTGACGGCCAGGATCAGGTAATCATTGCCCCGAAGAAAATCGTACTGAAGGTCTACCTGTCCGTCTTTAGCCATCGTTACCCGTAACTGGGCGAGCGAATAGCCGGACTGGCCGATCATCTCGGCGAAAGGGGAACGAAGCTGTTGCTCGTAGCTCAGCAATTGCTCCTCCGAGATGTTTTCGGTTTGGGCGCGGACGCAGGTGCTGTGAAAGCTCCAGATAGCGAGCAGAAGCGTGATGGTGAATTTCATGGGAATACTGTTTGCTTAAGAGTCAGCAGGATTATTTCATCAGCACGATTTCCAGGTCGCGTTGTAGCTCGTCCCGGTTTAACAGGCGGTTTTGTTGGACGCGGAGTACGTTGTCTCCCCACTCGATGAGCTCAAAATCGCGATCGTGTAAAATGCCCGGGCCAAACAGCCCCGGTAAGTCGTTCATCTCCAGGTGGAAGTCGTCGTCGTCCCCGAAGTCACTGACCGACCAGGAGCCTTCCGTGATCGTACCGTCGGCCGCAGTGTAAGTTAAATCCCGTAGCGGACTACCGTCTTCATGGAAAAAGAAGTCTCCTGCGGTAGCGATCAGGGTGTCCCGCTGGGTGACGAACGGGCTGGAACGATCAGGGCGGGTCGCCTCGAAGACGCGGATGCTGACAACGGTCAGTCTTTCTTCTTCCAACCACCGCTTAAGTTGGTTCTGATCGTTAAAATTTCCCTCATCGAAAATGGCAATGCACGAAGAAAAAAGGAGGATCGCAGAAGCTAGAATAAGGTAGTAGGGACGCATGCGGATGACTCGTTTGGTAATGCAACAAAGTTCGTGTGCCGGGACCCGCACGAGAATGGGGCAGATGCCCTAAAATGCCCCTTCTCCCCTTGCGCTTCCAACGTCCAAAGCACCTGCGTCCGCGCCCGTATGAGCGTCACCTGCGCTACTTCAGGTCAGCACCACCCGGTGGCGCACCCCTCCACCTGCCGGAGTGTCAGTGGTAAGATTGCCGCCGATAATTGTTGCTCGGCGGCGCATACTTTTTAGTCCGTAGTGCCCTCCGGTAGCCTCGTCATTGGCGGAGGCGTTGAGCCCCTGTCCGTCATCCTCAAAGGTGACGGTGACGGAGTCAGGGGTGCTCGTCACGGTGACCACGAAGCGTTCTGCTTCGGCGTGTTTGAGGGTGTTCTGGGCAGCCTCTTGCAGGATGCGTAGCAAATTCAGTACTTGCTCCGAGGAGAGGCCGCGGTCCTGGGTTATGTCGGTATCTACCCGCCATTCCAGGCGATCACCGAGATAGGAGCGGAGGTAGTCCCGCATTTTACTGGCCAGTTCTCCGGCGTGGTATTCATCTTTATGGAGGGCCCAGATAGTATCTCGCAGCAGGCCGATTGTCCCCCGGGTAAAGTGGCGGGTATCTGCCACCTGGTGGGCAACAGCATCAGAAAGGTGTTCTCCTTTGAGGGAGAGCAGGTCCAGGTCGGTGACGATGCGGGTGAGGTTGGCCCCAACGCTGTCGTGTAAGTCCCGGCTGATGCGCTCGCGCTCCGCATTAAGCTTTTCCCGCAGCGTGAGTTCGGCAATCCTTTGCTCGTAGCGCCGCCGCTGGTAGACGCGGTAGTAGATCACGGCCCCCAGGAGGGCAAGGCCAAGTAAAATAACCAAGCCCAGCAGACGCTGAGCGCGCAGCTCGGCCGCCTGAGCTTCGATGGTCCGCTCCTTGCTTTCAGTGTCGTAAGCTACTTGTAAATCACTGATGGAACGGGCTTTTTCTACACCGTAGAGGCTGTCCCGTAGCGCTGCGCTCGTTTGCAGGTTAGCGTAGGCCGCTGCATAATCGTTTTGCTGTTCGTAAATGTCCGCCAGCAAGCCGAGGGTGTGCTGCTGCAGGGCAGTGTACCGTACCCGGGTACTAATGGCGAGGCTTTTTTCCAGCTCGCGGCGTGCGGCGGGTAGGTCATCGTTCATCAGGTAGAGTTCGCCCAGGTTGTTGATGTTGATGGCCAGCCCGCTGGAATCTCCGGCGGCGCGGCGGTAACTACTGCTTTCCTGCAGGTAATTTACCGCTTCATTGAACCTTCCGTCCTCGGCTGCTAGCTGGGAAAGGTCATTAAGCCCGTAGCTCATGCCGAGGGTGTCGCGCATCTCCCGGCGGAGGTCCAGGGAGGTGGTCAGGAAATAAACGGCGCTGTCTCTAAGATCGGTCTTGAGGTAAGTGCGTCCCAGGTTGCGGCTGGCAGCGGCCTGGCAGTCGGCATTACCGGCGGACGCGCATAGCGCAATGGCGCGACGATTGTAAGCGATGGAAGTGGACAATTCCCCCTGCCGGTTGGCACCCATGCCGAGCTCGAGCAGGATCTGCCCTTGCAGGCCCTCGTCGCCCAGTTCTTCGGCGAGGCGCAGGCCGCGCTGGTGGGCGGCCAGTTCGGCTTCGTAGTCTCCGCGGAGATAGTGGGCGATGCCACTCAGTTGGTGCAGTTTGGCGCGGCGCTCTGGCGCAATCGTGGGATCTTGCAGGGCTGCGTTAACGTAGAAAAGGGCGGTATCAGCGTTCTGTCCGCGCAGTGCTTCAAAGTTGTCGATGACCCAGGCCGCGGGATCCGCGGCAGTCCGATAGGTTGCCGTGACCGACTGAGCGGTAAGCGGACCGGCAGTGAATAAAAGAAGAATAACGATTAAGGAGGAACAGTGCATTAGGGTGGGGCGGGTGGTAAAACGCTCAGAAAGGTAGTACGTTTCGTGAATTTAACCCCGCACGGATACAATTAGGTGCTATTGCCGGTCCCATTTACTTATAGAGGACTAGGCTCAGGGTGTAATCAGCGTAATCACGGCTGACGCGCAAGCTGGCTACATTGTCGTAGACCTTTGGGTTGATCAATCCCGCCAGATAGCGACTCTTGATCTCATTCCCGGTTACGGCCTCTTCAAATGCTTGAAGTACCTTGCCGTCGGCGTCCAGGTAAGCATACTTTACCGTGTAGGTTCCCCACTGATTGTGCGTGAACGCCAGTCCCCCTACGTAGTCCACCGGAAATATTACTTCCTCCTCACCGGCGGTTACCGCCAAGACGCGATCTACCGTTTCCAGATTAAAGGCTGGTGCCCCGGATCGGGAGAGGGTTGGCATTTCATATATCTTATCGCCGTCCTTGTAGCGACCAGCTTTGTAGTTCCCCGTTAAGGTTGTGCCGTCGGACCGAACCATCTGGTGGGTTCCCTTTGGCAGGGAGATCAGTTGGTAGCTCGCGGGGTTGATGAAATCGCCCCGCAGCGTGATGCGTTCGTTGAGCAGTTCCACCGTTAAATCATTACCAGCGAAGCGTTTGTTTACCACATCGGCCACGAAAGTACCGGTGATCACCACCTCGGCCGGGCGTTGCGGGCCGCCAGTAATGGGCAGGTTCCAGCCGCGGTAGATCGTGAGCCGTTGGTCCGTTTTGTTACCGTCGGCGTCAAGGGTATACTTGTGCTCCCAGGTGCCGGATGCGTTGGTGACGGTGGTCTGCCAGGCGGGTTTGCCGTCCTGACCGAGGGTCACTTTGTGGATGGCACCATCCCGGGCCACCAGCGTATGGCTGCCGGTGAGCTGACCGTTAGCATTGAAGGCTTCCGGGGTCAGTACTGTCTCTCCGTTGGTGATGGTAGCCCCCTGACTTACTAATTGCCCGTCAACTACTTTGCCGGCAAATTTGCCGTTGATGCCTGGCAACAGCCCGATGGGGTAGTCGCGTACTTCCGTCAACTGGCCCTCCTCGAAGAAACCTTCGAAGAGTATTGAGTCCAGGGTGATATTATGCCATCCGGTAGGCCGGCCGGCATCGAACCGGCCGGAGGCAATCAGGTGAGCGGCTTGGTTTTTGAAGTAAGACGAGCATTCTTTCATTACGGCCCAGGTAGCCCGTCCCTGCGGTAGTCCGCCCCGGTGCCCTCCGTTATACAACACGTTGCCGAAGTAGTAAAAGGGCTGCTTTTTGTTGACGATTACGTTGCAGCGCCGAAAACACTGACCGGATACGGTACTCAAGTCGATGGTGCCGAAGGCCGAAAAGGTCTGCTCCATCTGTTCGCAGATACGGTCGTAATTCGCATCGCTCATCATAATCTCGCCGATTGCTCTGCTCGGGTTTTTATACCCCGATTCGTAGTCGTAGTAGCTACTGTAAAAACGCCAGGCCGGCGTATCACCGATAAGAACGCGCTTGCCTGCTATCTTGCCCGGGTAAGCGGTGAAACGTAATAGCTTGCCCCCAGCTGGATCGGTGTGCATTCGCCCGCCCTCGATCTCGCCGCGCCACAGTCGGTTGGGCAGCATCTTCCGGACCTGCTCCCGGTGGTCCGTCGTGCCAAAAAGCCTGTCATCGGCGATGGTCATGGAATGCGGGGTGCCCGATTTTCGACCCAGGGAGACGCCTACCTGCACGCCCTCGATGCGCCCGGAATAAATGCGCACATCGTCCTCTTTCCTGGTGTCCGGCTTGCCGTCCATCAGTTCCATGAGTTGTTTGCGGACATCGATGGGGAGCTCTGTGGTCATCAAATCAATCAAGGCCGCGAGTTTCGGCCGCTCGGGATATAGGACCTGGCCGGCGGAACGCTGGGCGGCCATTGTGGTGGTAAGTAGAAAAAAGGCCTTGAAAAGTAGAAGGAATCTCATAGGAATTGCTGCTTTGCACCAAAGGTCCTACTTAGTCCTGGTCGCAGGGTGGGGCATCTGCCCCAATTTTGTGGGGGATGCTTGTGAACGGATACGAGGTTGCTGCTGGCTGAGTTCATCGCCCTCACACCGGAGGAATGTGGGTTTTGGGTTGGCCGTCTCTCTTGGCTGAGGGGCAAGGGCGCAAGCCAAATTGTCGCGGTCCGAGACATCGGATGAGCAGAGACACATCCGATGACCGTCCCTGAGCGACAATTTGGTTTACGCCCAGGGGCAGCCACTTTGGTTTAGAGTTGGGCGTGATGCCAGATTTTACCCAAACCGTTCGCATTATGGTAGCCAGAAGGCGAACGGAGGACTCCCGATGCCTGACTTTATCAGACAAAGGCGGTCACGTTTTAACCCAAAAGGGAACACCCGATAAAAAGCAAACTACTTGCTGTTGCAAGCAAAAGGACGATACATCCGCTTCCACTACTTCCACCACTGGATGAGCCTTTTGCAATCCCTGTGCCTCCACAGCTATGACAGGGGCCTTTGATAGCAACTAATCTGTTGCCCGCCCCTGGTCCTGGATTTTGAGGGGGAACTGACTTATGACCAGTGGTGACTTGTCCACTTCCACCACAACTACCACACATGGCCATCTATCCTTAATTTTAATGATAAGGTAAATATATAGGTTTGAACAAGTGCAAGGCAAACAGAATAAAAGACATTAATATATTCAATGCTCTAAACATTTTCCGCTTCTATCAGACAGTGTCGGAAAAAAAAGGCTGGATTTCATAAGAATTATCAGACTTCTACGCCAGAGTGGGGTGATTTGCACCTGTCCTTGTCCGACTTCTCTGAGAATTCAGACAAAATTCATAACTGTCATCCCTTCGCCTTCCGATAGCCAAAAGGCGAACGCTTTACAGAGAAATTGGCTACAAACCTGCCTTCTTAGTTATGTCACAGTGCAAACCGTCCGTATTACGCTACATAATGCGAACCAGGTTTTACCGCAGCTAAAAGTTTATGTCTTAGTAGTAAGGCCTACCTAAAAAACGACCTCCCCGCACTTCGCTCCACCATCTTAATTCCGCAAACCAGCAACTTCTCCTTTCTCGAAACTCCCGCCCAGCTAATCAACTTCGGGCGCAGCGCGCGGAAACCAGCCCTTAGCAAAGGTGAGAATGATCTTAGACCTGTATGATCCAATTTGTTCCCTGCATCGACCCAACCTTCTCCCATAAGTTGCCTATACTTACAGCAGAATTACGCACCGCATGCAGATTGAAACCTTAACACCACTCAAATCCCTTAACCCAGCCTACCGCAAAGAGAAAGTTAGCCGGCAGGATATCGACCGGCTGAAGCACGAATTACCCCTTTTTCTGGATCGTACCCAGGGCAAGATCAGCGAATCCACCCTGCGGGATCACCTGCAAACGTTGCTCCGTGGTGTAGCCTTCCCTGCCGCTGATTTTTTGGTCCAAAGTGAAGTCCGCCGCATGGATACCGTTATCCACGACGGAGCAAAGCGTAAGGACGATATTGGCGTCATCATTGAGGCGAAAACAACCGAGAATATCGGCGAAATGTTCTCCATCCGGAAGCCTAATGTCAAGAGCCTGCACGAGCTGGTGCTGTACTTCATGCGGGAGCGCCACGCCGGAAACACCGCCATCAAGAACCTTGTTATTACCGATGGTGATGCCCTTTTCGTTATTGCCGACAAGGAGTTCGAGCGGTTGTTTTGGGACAAAAAACGCTTCCGTAAAAAAATCCTCGACGCCGATGCGGACGCCGGCAAGAATAACGACCTCATCTACGCCGCCATCAAAGATCACGTGGCGGCACTAGACGATACCCTGACCGTCACCCAAACCAACTTGCAGCTCTTCCGTACTTACTGCGAAGACGACGACCAGGAGACCGATGCGAAGCTCATTCCGCTCTACAAAATCCTCAGCCCCGAGCACTTACTCCGGCGACCTTTTGCCGGAGACAGCAACCACCTCGACAAAGGCTTTTACCGGGAGCTGCTCCACATCATCGGCCTGCACGAGGTGAACAAGAAGAACGGGAAGATCGTCAAGTCGGGCGGTAAGAAGGTGATTGAGCGGCTGCCGGAAGGGCAGCGCCACCCCGCCAGCTTGCTGGAAAATACCCTCCAGGTGGCCACCAAGGAAAACCGCTTCCGGAAGGTGAAGGGCCTCAAGGACTACGGCAGCAACGAGGAGGAACGGCACTTCAGCGTGGCCCTCGAACTATGCCTCACCTGGGTCAACCGCATCCTGTTCCTGAAGCTGCTGGAAACGCAGCTGTCCAGTTATCATCAGGGAGACAAAGCGTACCGCTTCCTTTCGCCCGAACGCATCCCCGATTTTGACGCCCTCAATACACTCTTTTTCGACGTACTGAACAAGCCGGTGGCGGAGCGCGAAAGCATCGTGGATGACTTCGCCCGGGTGCCCTACCTCAACAGCTCGCTCTTTGAGATCAGTGAGCTGGAAGACCAGGTGCTCCGCGTCAATAGCCTCAAGGACCAGTTCCTGCTCTCCCTTGCTCCTCAGTCCGTACTTAGCACCCGCGGCCGCGCCGAAGAACTGCAACCCCTTTCCTACCTCTTCCGCTTCCTCGATGCCTACGACTTTGGTGGCGAGGGCAAAGCCAGCATCCAGGAGGACAACAAGCGCCTGATCAACGCCAGCGTACTCGGCCTCATCTTCGAGAAGATCAACGGTTACCGCGACGGGAGTTTCTACACCCCCGGTTTCATTACGGAGTACATGTGCCGCCAGACCATCCGCCGGGCCGTGGTGCAGAAATTCCGGGACGACGATGGCCAGTTTGCCGATTTTGACGCCGACGATTTTGACGCCCTGCAGAACTACCTGCGGCGCGACAACTACAAACCCGCCGTGCGCACTGCCGCCAACGCGCTGGTGAACACCACCACGGTCTGCGACCCGGCCGTTGGCTCCGGCCACTTCCTCGTCTCTGCCCTCAACGAGCTGATCGCCACCAAGTCAGCACTGGGTATTCTGGGCGCGGACGCAGGTGCAAGGGATGTGGACATCAGGGCAGAGGTAGAAAACGACGAACTCCTCGTCAGCTGGCGGCGCGATGGCGAACCCTACGAGTACCACGTCGACGTTGATTCCAACGGCCAGCTCCGGATACCCCCCGAGGTGCAGGCCGTCCAGGAAACCCTCTTTCAGGAAAAACGCACTCTGATCGAAAACTGCCTCTTCGGCGTCGACCTCAACCCCAATTCCGTAAAAATCTGTCGCCTCCGCCTCTGGATCGAACTGCTCAAAAACGCCTACTACGTCCTCGACGAGCGCAGTGGCCTCCTCCAGACCCTCCCCAACATCGATATCAACATCAAGCAGGGTAACTCCCTCATCTCCCGCTTCGCCCTCGATGATGACCTCTCCGACGCCCTCAAAGACAGCAACCTCACCCTGGCCGACTACCGCCAGGCCGTGACCGACTACCACCGCGCCCAAGGGCGCGAGAGCAAAGAACAGCTGCTCGACGTCATCGACCGCATCAAAGGAAATTTCCAGACCCACATCAGCCGCAACGATAAGCGGGTCAAGGACCTTGCCAAAGCCCGGGGGCAGGTCCAGAAACTCGAAGGTCTGCTGGAAATGGGGGACCTCTTCGGCTCGGTCGACGAAAAGAAGGTCCGCAAGCAACTCAAACCCCTGCAAACCAAAGTCGCCAAACTCGAAGCCGAACTCACCGCCGTGCGCGACAACGCCATCTACGAGCAAGCCTTCGAGTGGCGCTTCGAGTTCCCAGCGGTGCTGGGGGAAGATGGTACGTTCTTGGGCTTTGATGTGGTGGTGGGGAACCCGCCGTATGGAATAAAATTTACTACTGATTTAAAGAACAAATTAAAAATTCAATACGAAAGAATAGTGGAAAGAATTCCAAATTCTTACGCTTATTTCCTTGGCCTAGCAGAAACGTTACTTTCTACAGATGGAATAGTTTCATTTATTATCCCTAACGAGTTCCTTTTTCAAGTTTACATGACTAAAGCTCGAAATTTTTTTATATCCGAAAATCGCCTCATTGAAGCGATAAACCTTGGAGATAATGTGTTTTCGGAAGCAACCGTTCCGTCTTGTATCGTAAGTGTTCAAAACGCTATGCCCAGTTCAAAATACAGTTTTCTAGTTGGTGACCTTAGAGGAAAAGCAGGTCTTCTTGTAAACAAAAAAAGTCCACTAACATTTATTTCGTCTGATACAATTCTAGGACTGCCTAACGCAATATTTATCTTCGAACAAGAGCATTTGTCTATATTGAGTAAGTGCTTAGAGTACCCGCGTCTAGAAGATTTCTGCACTGTCATAGCTAATGGCATAAGTACTGGAGCAGATAATGTCTACTTAATTGAGGCGCCAAGCAAAGAAATCAGGCAATCTAGGCTGTTAAAACCCTCAATAAAAGGAGGAAGTATTGATCGATTCGTCACACCAAAAAATCCTCCTTTTCACCTTCTTTATGTAGAAGAGGAACTTCATGAATTTGAGGACAAAGAGGTCTATAACTACCTTTTTCCACATAAAGAATATTTGATTAACAAGTCAGTAGAGAAGAAAAAGGGGAGTAGGTCATGGGAAATATTATTTAGGTCACGGTCAGCAATTCGTTTCGGTGAGGAAAAAATTTGTATAAGGCAAACTAGTGACAGCATCGTTGCTACTATTGACACTCTTGGATATTATTGTATCGACAGCATTAATGTCTTACAGGCTAATTCAAAAGAAGACCATTTAGCCATTCTCGCATACTTGTCCTCAAAATTATGTAACTATATCTACCAAAACATATCTCAGGAAGGGGGGCGTGCATTAGCTCAAGTTAAGCCGTCTAGAATCAAGGCCTTGCCTTTTAATTCAATACTGATTTCAGACGAATACAAATTAATATTAGACCCTCTCGTCACCAATATCCTCGCCGCCAAATCCGCCGACCCCGCCGCCGACACCTCCGCCCTCGAGGCCGAGATTGACGTATTGGTGTACAAGCTGTACGGGCTGACGCATGCGGAGGTGCTGGTGGTGGACCCGGAGTTTGGGCTGAGTGAGGGGGAATACGGTGAAATTGAGGTGGGATGAGGGAATGGCTTTTTTCCTAAGGAGGAAGTATCGACAAATCCCAAAGTTTACCATTTTTGAAATCAAGAATATCAGATACCATACCCATGACCAACGAAGTACCCGATTTTCAGTCCTTCTTCCGCCCCGTTCTCGAAGTGCTGAACGATGAGCAAACGCATCGTATTCGCGATCTATATGATTTAGTAGCCGATCATCTGGAAATTAGCCCAGCAGCGCGAAAAGAAAAGATTCCGAGTAAACGGCAATTACTATACCATAACCGTATTGCCTGGGCCAAGACTTACTTGAAAAAAGCGGGGCTTGTGGAACAGCCAGCGCGGGGAAAGGTGCAGATTACGGATCTCGGTAAACAAGTTTTACGGGAAAAGGAAGGACGGCTTGACGTTAAGTTTCTAACGCAATTTTCCGAAGACTTTGCCCGCTTTCATGCTCCGGATAGTGATGAGGGTTCTGGGGATACACAAACCATTACCCACAACCAAACAAGTGTACCCCTCAATAAAGAGGACACTCCGGACGTCCGGTTGGAAAAGCTTCACCAAAGCATTGAGCGAGCACTGGCTACGGAGTTATTAGACTATGTAAAAGCAAATACCTTCCAGTTCTTCGAGCAGCTCGTCGTGGACCTGCTGATGGCGATGGGGTATGGCGGTAGCAGAATAGAAAACGGGGAGGTAACGCAGGCCAGTCAGGACGGAGGCATAGATGGTATCATCAGCCAAGACCGGTTGGGACTGGACCGTATCTACATTCAGGCAAAGCGGTGGGACAAGACAAGCATTGGACGTCCGGAAATACAGAAGTTTGTGGGCGCTTTGGCCCAGCATGACGCCAGGAAGGGGGTTTTTATTACTACCTCTTCTTTTGCTAAGTCTGCGCTGGCCTACGCCGAGCGCGTCAATTACCGCATCATTCTCATCGATGGGGAAGAACTGGCCAGCCTCATGATAGAGCACAGCATCGGCGTGTCCATCAAGGATACCTATCACCTTAAACGGGTAGACACGGATTATTTTGAGGGAGATGTGGTGTAAGGCTAGAGAATTCACGTTCCACTAGGTACTACCTAAAAAACGCCCGCCTCGCACTCAACTCCGCCAACTTAATCCCTCCAGCTAGTAAATACTGCTTCAGCGTCGTTTCATACTTCCGCCCAGCTCCATGATCTCCGTGATCGGCACCCCGGCCAGGTAGAGGTTCGTCGCCGCGCTGCGGCGCGTTGTGTAGGTCACTGATCAGCCTTGATCTATGTGGCGTGATCTTTTGCTTCCTATCCGTCCCCTCCAACAATACACGTAGCTCAAAGAGTTCCCGAAACAAAAAAAGCCCACCTCCAAATTAATGGAAGCGGGCTTTAAGAAAGTGGGCAGTGAGGGGCTTTTATGTAAGCCATAACTCACTGATGCACAATAGATTTTTCCAGAATTGAAGAAATAGTATGGCCCAAGACCTACTTTGAACTCGCTCAAACGACTTGAGTTGCACAAGTTTAAGAAAGTTTCTGCAAAAAAGCCCCGCCTGGAAAACCAGACGGAGCCGAAAAACCTCTCAATAGGAATAATAAAGCGGTACATGCCGGTATGGTCGGCGAATGAGTTTCTACTAAATCAGGACATAATTCTTTAGCAGGAAAACGTCTCCGCCCGGAATAGCCAGGCGGAGACTGCAAAGAGAATAGATATGTACTAAAAGCTCTCTCTCGACTGCAAAAGCACCAGGCGGACCATGAGGATGAACCGTCTACGGGGATCGGTCGTGCGTGAAAGCTCTTCACGCAGCTGACGGACTTTATCCGTAGGGTTATGGGATGGCATTTGTTTGGGATTTGCAACGAGAGAACACAAAACAAACATTTTGTTTCTATATTGACAAGAAATAAAACATATTAATGTTTTGTGCAATAGATAGAGCCCTGATCAAAGCCTGGATCTTGGGGTATTACA
>CAZTTF010000402.1:0-17920 GCA_964616365.1 uncultured Lewinella sp.
GGAGGCGCGGCCGCAGGATGCAAGCGACGTTGATATGCAGGGTGGGGCAGACAATGAAAATGCTCCCGAAGAGCGTAACTCGGATTACGACGACGATTATTTTCAACAGTACCTCGAAGATGACCCCGGTAGCTACCAGAACCTTGCCGGGCGTGATGCCGATGCTGACTACGTTGCGCCGGGTAGCTATACCGCTGACGAAACGACCTTCTTCGAACACCTGGAAAACCAACTCTCCAGTCTCGAATTTGAGAACCCTACCGACGAACTCATTGCGCGGCAGATCATCGGTAACCTTGATGATGACGGCTACCTCCAGCGTGCTCCGGGCGCTATTGCGGACGACTTGCTCATTGGAATGCATGTGGACGTAATGCCCTCCCGCATCAGGAAGGTGCTGGCAACGGTACAGACGCTGGAACCTGCGGGCATTGCCGCCCGCGATCTACGGGAATGCCTGCTGCTGCAACTCACCGCTAAGGTGGATAACGGGGATGATATTGAAGATATGCGTTTTGCCGATCTCGTGTTGGCTCAGCGGATCATCAGGGATCACTTCGAAGCTTTTACGAAGAAACACTACGATCGGCTGACAGACCAGCTCGGCGTTGATGAAGATGAACTGCGTGATGCCCTGGGAGAAATTCTGCGCCTCAACCCGAAACCCGCCAGTGGCCTTAGTGGCAAGGCGGGCGGCCGCGCCGCCCGGGGGATTGTGCCCGACTTCATCCTCAGGGTAGAAGACGGTGAGTTTCGGCTGCAGCTTACCGCCCGCAATGCCCCCGACCTGCGGGTCAATGATCACTACCAGGAAATGTTGGCCGACTACCGCCGTAAGCAGAAAGAGGAAGGCAAGCTCAGTCCGGCACAGAAAAAAGCTGCCGGGTTCATTCGTCAGAATATTGACTCCGCTACCTGGTTTATTGATGCTATTCAGCAGCGACAACAGACCCTGTACAGCGTAATGCACGCCATCCTGCGCTATCAGGAGGCTTTTTTCCGTAGTGGGGATACCAAGGATTTGCGGCCAATGATCCTGAAAGATATTGGAGCCGTGACGGGATTAGACATCAGTACGGTAAGTCGGGTGGTGAACAGCAAGTTTATTCAGACGGACTACGGAACACACTCACTCCGCGACTTTTTCTCCGAAGGAATGACCAATGAAGACGGAGAAGAGGTAAGTACTACCCAGATCAAGAATGTGCTGCAGGAAATAATCGCCAAAGAGGATAAGCGCAAACCGCTTGCCGATGGCAAGCTGCAAAAGGCCCTCGCAGACGCAGGATACAAAATTGCTCGGCGGACTGTAGCCAAATACCGAGAGCAGCTCGGTCTGCCCGTCGCAAGACTGCGGAAAGAACTGTAGGCAACTATATTCCCCCGTTTTTGTGAACGCTTTTCCTCTACTGCGGTCAACTGTCCGTATGCAGCCTTTACTTTAAAGACTACTTTTCTCCGTATCATTGCTCACCTAATTATTAAGCGTAACCTCTTCACCATGCCAGACTACACCGACCAGGTTGTAAACAACGTAAAAAAATTCCGTTTTGAAGTTGTCAGCGGATCGCAGGTTTCCAAGTTGGAGTACCGGCTGGGACGGTACACAATCGATCTGGTACATACTGAAGTGCCCGAGCAACTTACCGGCCAGGGCATTGGTAGTTCGTTGGTAGACGCTGCACTAACTCACGCCCGTGCGAACGGCCTGAAAGTAATTGCTTCCTGTCCTTTTGTAGCCGCATACGTGGATCGGCACCCCGATTGGGAGGATATTGTGGTGGATATTTAAGCCCCTGAGGTGGCTTATCTCTTTTGTTTTGTCGCGATTGTTCAACTAGTCTTTTGGGGCTACTTCCTGCGTCGTGCCTACACCAACTTACTCCCGGAGCATACAACTGCTGGTCCAGAGGACCGTGTCAGCGTAATTGTCTGTTTTCGGAACGAGGAGGATAAGCTCACGCCATGCATTGAGGGTATTTTGCAACAGCGCTTTCCGGGCGACTTTGAGTTGCTATTGGTTGATGATAATTCTACCGATAACTCAGCAGCGCTGGTGCGTCCCTACGCCGAGCGGCACGAACACGTACACCTGCTACATCCCGGTGCAACGCGCCCGGGGAAAAAAGATGCCCTTACCTATGGCATTGCCAATGCCCGCCACGATCACTTACTCCTTACGGATGCGGATTGCGTCCCCGCCAGCAGCCGCTGGCTGCTCTTGATGACGGAGCCGCTGCGCCTTGGGGCAGAATTGGTTTTGGGGGTGTCTCCACTGCTCCCACAACGCGAACACAGCCTGCTGGCTTATTGGCAATGGTTTGAGTCAACCTACGTCAGCCTCAAGTATCTTGGGTTTGCTTCCCGAAAACTACCCTACATGGGTGTTGGGCGTAACCTTGCCTACTCGAAGACATTTTTTGAACGGGCGGGCGGCTTTGCTGCCCATGCTGAGCTCGCAGGAGGAGACGATGATCTGCTGGTTTCGGCTAATGCTCATGCCGGGCATACTGCCCGGGTGACAGACCCCGCCGCATGGACCATGGCGCAGGGGCAACCTGACTGGAAAGCATATTTCCGACAACGGAATAGGCATCAATCCACCGGTATACACTATCC
The DNA here is from genome assembly GCA_964616365.1 of uncultured Lewinella sp. GTDB lineage: Bacteria > Bacteroidota > Bacteroidia > Chitinophagales > Saprospiraceae > Neolewinella. The sequence continues at coordinate 2,620 of CAZTTF010000402.1, forward strand.
CCGGATGACGGGGATCCTGTTGGGAGGACTTGCCCTGAGTCATGGCCTGTTCTATTTACTGGGATGCTATCTGCTTTTTACCTCCTGGTGGTGGCTGGCAGCCGGATGCTATGGCTTGCGTTTCGCTTTCCTGCTGGTTGCTTACGCTCGGCCGCTGCTAAATAAAATACCTGCAAGTCTACGTAATACCTCGTCAGATAAAAGAAGCTGGCGCTGGCTCGCCACTACCGTTCTTTGGGGAGATGCCCTGGTTGGTCCGATGTACTTGTTTTTGGCAATAAGCAGCCTCCGACCCCGGCGAGCGTGGTAAGTGTCTGCAGTTACTTTGGTTGGCGCGCAAATTTTCAGGTACGGGCCGAAGAATACCAGTCAGGTAAACCCTGCACCTGCGTCCGCGCCCTCGACTATACAGTAATGGAATAAATGCTCTTGCCACATCCTTACCGAAACTGCTTCTGGAGTGGGCAAAACTATTTCGAGCGTTTTGAGTGTTGAGCACGTTTACTCACTGGAGTTTTACCTTACTGCTACGATCAAGCCCCCTGTTTATGCCTATCTCACCGCTCACCCGCTTCCCCCTGCCTAATTATGACCGCCTCTGCTTTCTTAAGAATGTGGTCAATCATCCCCAGATTGAAATTGGGGACTACACTTACTATGATGATTTCGAGACAGTAGACAATTTCGAGAAAAACGTCAAGTATCTGTTTGAATTCATTGGGGATAAGCTCATCATTGGCAAGTTTTGCCAGATCGCTTCTGATGTGACCTTCATCATGAACGGGGCTAACCATTTGACCGATGCCGTTTCAACGTACCCATTTGCCATTTTTGGCCATGGTTGGGAGCATGCGATGGAAGGTAAGACCTATCCAAGCCGGGGAAATACCATCATTGGCAACGATGTCTGGATCGGTTATGGCGCAACGATCATGGCCGGAGTCACCATCGGTGACGGGGCTATTATTGCGACTAAATCTGTTGTTACCCGTGATGTGCCTCCCTACACCATTGTGGGCGGAAACCCCGCCCGGGAAATCCGGAAACGCTTCTCTCCGGAGGAGATAGAGCGCCTGCTTGCCCTGCAGTGGTGGCATTGGCCCGCTGAAAAAATTACGGAACAGCTTAGTGTCCTGACGGGCAACGAAGTGCCCGCGACAGACTAAGCAGGGTAGGGTAGGCTTATGCTTCGCTTGGTAGCTCCCGTGGAGTTTTGCTTATCCAGTTTTTGGGTAAGTCTTGCTTGAGCTCCCGGACAAACCGGTGATAGTCCACCGTGATGGTGTGACGGGGAGAGTCGACCTGGCGGAAATGGGGGTGCTTAACTTCTCGTTCGCAGCGTTTCTGCATGTTGGCCGGCCTTTTCCATTTACCCGCCAATTCTCTGGCCATGATTTTGGCCTGGAGTTCAGCACCCGGCCAGATACAGCCCAGCGGTTGAAACATCCCAATGAAATAAAGATTCTGGTACTCCGGATGGAGCATCTTCCGGTACAGGTGCACCGGCCCGGAGCTGTAGTCGATAAAGTCCTTTTTGAAGAAGGGGTGTGCCAGGATGTAACCGGTACAAGCGATAATGACGTCAAAATCCTCCTGACTACCGTCTTTAAAGTGGACAGTCTTCCCGTCCAGCCGCTCAATATCCACTTTGGGGTGGACCTTACCATGACGGATTTTATAAAGTAGTTCACTGTTAATCGTAGGGTGGGTAGCTCCGAAACGATGATTGGCCTTTGGCAGACCATAGTTTTCGTTCTTCCCCACGAGCACTTTGACGATGAGCTCAGATAACAGGTTGCGAATACCCAGGGGAATCCACCCGAGGTTCTCTCCTAGCTTATCAGTAGGTTTGCCGAGGGCAAACTTGGGAATAATCCGGTAGCCCCGGCGCCAGCTGATGGAGGTTCTGGTGCTTACCCGACTTGTTTCTACGGCGACATCACAAGCAGAATTACCACCTCCAATAACTAACACGCGTTTCCCCGCGAAGGGGGCTGCTCGTTTGAACTGGTGGCTGTGCAGGAACGCTCCGGCAAAAGTCCCGGGGTATTCAGGCCAGCGCGGTAACCAGTGGTGGCCATTACTTACCACCAGATCGGTGAAGGTTTCAGTACGCTGTGTTCCGTCCTGGCTTAATGTTACCTCCCAAGTTTGTGCGTCAATGCGCTCACAGTGTTCCACCAGGGTGCCAAACTCAATGCTGGGGTAGAGGTTGAATTGTCGCGCGTAAGCCTGGAAATACCTGCGCAGCTCGTCATGGCTGGGGTAGTCTGCAACGGTGGGGTCAAAATCGTCAAAGGTGAAATCTGCGTACTGGCTCAGGGTTTTCGAACTGATGATGTGCGTAGTGTCAAACACACTTGAGTGGCCTTCCTCTTCGCTAAAGATCCAGTTGCCGCCTACATCCTGTTGCCGGTCGTAGCACACAACGTCAATTCCTTCGTCCAGTAAGTTTTTCAGCGCCGTAATTCCGGAGGGGCCGGCACCGATTACGCATACTCGTTTTGCCATGGCCCGAAAATAGGGAATGTAGCGTGGAATTAAGGCGTGGCCTCAGCCGGTACTTCTTTTAATGCTCCGAGTAGCGTAAGCACTTCTTCCTGAACCGTCCGTGTTTTGTCCTTGGCGTACCATTTATGTAGTGAGGCCGTGAATTCCTTATAGTCAGGCTTGGGGTCTGGATGTGCCTTGTAGTCCATTACCAATTGTTGCGCGGGTGCCGGACGAGGTCCCCAGGAGCCTTGCGGTACAAGAGTGTCGGGGTCGAGGAAAATCACTTTAGGGATAGACTTGCCTCCGTTGGTCAGGAATTGATCCATGAGCTCCGGGTGCTCATCCCTCAATACGAGGCGGAGGTCAATATCTGGATGAGTAGACGCCAGGTGGTTAAAGAAGGGTACGGTCTGTGCGGCATCGCCGCACCATGCTTCAGTCAGGACGAGTAGGGTGTACTTATCAGTAAAATTGGAGAGGGCACTTTCCGTTTCAGGCGTGAAACGCGCCTTCTTATCGAGGCGGTCCATACGTGATTGGTTCAACCGGGTAATGTCCAGGTAAAACTCAGATTGATTGGGTCCTGTGGTCTTTCCTTGTTCCACTAACTCAGCTACCAGCGAACGATATTCGGAGTAAGAAAAACTATCAGCCAGTGCATTTTCAATAAGTGTCTTCATGCCAAGAAGAACAGTATTGTTCCGTGGCAGTTGTGCCGTATAGCGACAAGCTTGCAACCTCAGTCGAAAAAATGCGTCGTTAGGGATGAAATGAGGCAGTTGATTAGACAGCTTTATTTTGTTTTACCCAACTACTCTTCTTTAATGCGCTTGTTTAGGGATTAGCTTCGCTACTTTCAAACAAGCCCTAAGCAAATTAATCTGTTATGTCTCGTACTATGCGTGCCCTGTTTGTGGCTACAATATTCTTCTGCTCCCTTTGTGTTGGCTACCTGCATGCTCAGACCATGAAAGCCAGTGAGATTATCTCTAAGATCAACGCAGGCGAGTCCGTTGAACTGCGCGGCGTCACAATTGACGGCGATCTTGACTTCACAAAGCTTGACAACATGCGGGAAACAAACACCGGAGGTGACCGCAAAAGCTACCGTTCTACGGTAAAGTCTTCCCTTAGTTTTACGGACTGTCGATTCAAGGATAAGGTGGTTGGCTATGATAATGCCGCTAATGATAACTGGCTCAAGCAGAATGAGCCTATCTATCATGCTGATTTTGCCGAAGATGTCACCTTCGCGAACTGTACTTTCGAGGATGATGCCTTGTTCAAGTACTCTAAGTTCTTCGAAGATGCATCCTTTAAAGGAACGGAGTTTGAGGATCAGGCCCTGTTTAAGTACACCCGCTTTGAGGAGTACGTGGACTTCAGCGGAGCCCGCTTCGAAGATGATGCTAACTTCAAGTACACAGAGTTGACTGAAGGTGTCACATTTGCTGAGGCACAGTTTCGTGACGATGCCATTTTCAAGTACACCGAACTTAGTCGTGAGGTGAGCTTTGCCGGTGCAAGGTTTTTTGGTGAGGCCAACTTCAAGTACATCAAGTTTCCCTCCGGAACCGACCTGACGAACACGAGCTTCGGAAAGGATACAGATTTTAAATATGCCACCCTGGGTGGTAAGAAATTCACCCGATAGAAGGCCAGACCTTCTCATCGGTGAAGCCAGCGATTCTCTAAGTAGGGTCGCTGGCTTTTCCTGTTATTTGCGCTTCTTCTGGAAGAAAGTGGTCATGAGTGCAGCACAGGCTTCATGCTGTACTCCAAAGGCCAGCTGGGTTTTAGGATGAAGCATTTCTCTGCCAAAGCGCATAAAACCGCGCTTGTCATCACTGGCACCGTACACAATCCGACTCACCTGCGACCAGGCAAGGGCACCGGCGCACATGGGGCAGGGCTCGAGGGTGACGTAGAGGGTGCAATCATGGAGGTATTTATCTCCCAGATGATTCGCGGCTGCCGTAAGGGCAATGACTTCAGCGTGGGCAGTAACATCTCCTAACTGTTCCGTCTGGTTGTGCCCCCGGGCTATGATGCGTTGGTTGCTGACAACAATAGCCCCTACGGGAATCTCGCCAGCTGCTGCGGCTAATTCCGCCTGGGCAATAGCCTGGCGCATGTAGTAGTCATCATCGTAGACGGTTAATGGCATAGGGAGGAGTCTTATGGTCAGGTAGTCTGGCTATGGTGCAAAAATAATCACGGGAGTCAAGCTGCCTTGAGGAAAAAGGACTTTTAACCCGGGTGGTACAATAACAGCTTAATGCTGGGTTTGGCAACGATGCCTGGTTTGTTTAGTCTGTTGGTCCCTTAGTCTTCTAGACGGTCATGATTGCCTGACAGACTAAGAGGCCAACAGACTTGATGATTACGGGAGATTAGCGCATGATAGACATTAACTTGCATTATTGCCTCGTCCAAAACTGACGTTGACTTAGTTAAGTACCAGTCTATGCGACTACTTTTTCGACCAAGTAGTTATTGCGGTCTGCGCTGGAACGGCTGACCAACTCTGCGAGGAAACCAGTTACAAAAAGAATGGTGCCAAGTGTCATACTCGTAAGTCCGATGTAGAACCAGGGGTTTTCTACAACCAGTATTGCCTTGATGTTATTCGCCAGGGCATAGAGCTTCATACCGCCGATATATAGCAAGCTGCCCAAACCAACCAAAAACATGAGGGTTCCGATAGTACCAAAAAGGTGCATGGGGCGTTTGCCAAATTTACCCACAAACATCAGTGACAGGAGGTCCAGAAAACCGGTCACTAGCCGGGAGACGCCAAACTTTGAGTAGCCATACTTGCGGGCGCGATGTTCCACCACCTTCTCTCCGATGTTCTTGAAGCCAGCCCATTTAGCCAGCAGCGGCATGTGCCGGTGCATGTCGCCATACACCTCGATGGATTTTACCACGTTGCTTCGGTAAGACTTTAGGCCGCAGTTGAAATCGTGGAGGTGAATACCACTTACTTTACGCGTAACAGCGTTAAAGAATTTGGAGGGTAAGGTCTTCCCAATCGGGTCATGACGTTTCTGTTTCCAGCCGGAAACGAGGTCAAAACCATCCTCTTTGATCATGCGGTAGAGCTCCGGAATCTCGTCGGGACTATCCTGTAAGTCAGCGTCCATCGTGATCACCACCTCGCCGGTAGTATGCTTGAAACCGACGTAAAGGGCTGGGCTTTTACCGTAGTTGCGCTGAAATTTTATCGCTTTGAGCTTGTCATTTTCCTGGCGGAGTTTTTCGATAACGCCCCAACTGCCGTCAGTGCTGCCGTCATCTATCATCCAGACTTCGTAGCTGAAGCCATTTTCTTGCATTACCCGATCTATCCAGGCGGTTAGTTCCGGGAGGCTTTCTTCTTCGTTAAACAGGGGTACGACGACGCTGATGTCCATGCCACAAAGTTACTGCACCGGGAGATAGTGACCGTTATTCATAATTCCCAGCATTTTTCCCGGAAGTTCACGTCCCAACAAGGGGCTATTCGTTGTTTTTCCTTTGATGTCTCCCGCCGTAAAAGTGGTGCTTCCGGCAGTACTAAAAAAGGTCAGGGGCAAACGGGCGCCGGTGCGCAGGTGCTGTGTCGTATTGCCGAGCAGCAAAGCTGGACCCTGATTGAAAAGCCGGGTGATCTCTCCGGGGGAGAGGCTATCCCCCAGCACCGCCAGTGCCTGGCGGAAAGCCGTCTGCAGGCCTAGTGCCCCAAAGTCAGCGTAAGAGAATTCGAGGTCTTTTTCCTCCCCATGGCGGGCAACGTGATTACTGACAATGCAGTCAATAGTCCCATCTTTCAGCCCTTCAATCAGGGCTAACCGGTCGGCCTCCTCTCGTAACGGAGGGAGCATTTTAAAATTAGGATCAAAGCCAGCTAACTCCTCCACATTGAAAAATAGGTGATGAGCGCTGACGGTGGCAACTACGTCTAATCCGGCGGCTTTTGCCCGCCGGACTTCCGCCACCCCTGCTGCGGTAGACAATAAGTGCACCACCAGGGTGCTCTCGGTGTATGCCAGGATTTCTAAGGCTCGTTTCAGCGGAATGGTCTCACTCATGTCCGGAATACCCCGCAGGCCGAGGCGCGTACTCGTCGGGCCTTCGTGCATTTGCCCCTCCGGAACAAGCGCCTCGTCGTAGGGCGATACCATGACCCGGGAACCTTTCACCCGGGCGTATTCCAGGGTTCTTTTCAGCAGGCTACCGCTTACGCGGCGCTTGGGACCATCGGTAAACAGCACCGCACCTGCTTCGTGCAGCTCCAACATGCCGGTCATGTCCTTACCCTGCAAACCCATGCTGAGTGCCGCAGCAGGTAGCAGGTCAACCGGGTTGTCACCATTTTGCCGCAACAGGTAGGCAACGTCTGCTACACTTTGCCGGACGGGCTCGGTATTTGGGAGGGCAACGACGCTGGTATAGCCGCCCGCAGCGGCGGCGGCACGCAGGCTGGTAATATCTTCCCGCTCTTCATGTCCGGGATCTCCCAAGTAGGCGCCGATGTCCGTAAAACCAGCGGTCACGTATGCACCAGGTAGTTCAATGACGGTTTCCCCGGCATCTGCTTCAAGGCCAGAACCTATATCGGTAATCTGGTCACCAGTAATACGGATATCTGCAGTCTGACCGTCGTGCGGCCCTTCGGGATCGAGGATGTGGAGGGAGCGGAAAAGCATGGTAGTGCGAAGGTAATAATTCAGCGCAAGACGCGGAGCGTCTGGTAATCAATTAGTCCGGTCACCAATAAGCGCTCTTCGCTGGAGTGACGTTTGGAAACCGGTACTAATTCAATGAATTTGTAGAGGCAGGGTATGCCCCTGTCCTTATTATACCCTCTGAAAAAGCCGTAATTCCACCGGAATAACGCTATTGTTAAAGAATACTGTAGTTAGCCTTCGACTATACCTTCCAAAAACGCAATAGCAGTACCTCAACGAGCAAAAAGCCCAGCGCTGCCCAGAGGAAGTAACGCCACAGGGGAGTGCCTTCATTTTGCTCGCGGATGTCGCCGATCAGGCTCGCCTGATTACCGGCATCAAGCAGGCCGATATTAGCAGCGGCACCGAGGTCAGCGAGCTCGTCTCCGGTCAGGTAATCCAGATCAGATTCTTCCCGGTTGTAGTTGAAGGCGAAGGCGTCAACGATTTCATCGCCCAGTAGCAAATCATACACGCCCGCTTCAGGAACCTGTCCCCCAAGACCAAGCAAGACCCGGTTGCCAGCGGCGCGCTGGCTGGGAATGAATTCTCCGCCAGGCCCACGCAGCTTGTAAACAATGTCGGCTGATGCACCGCGCTTGTTTGTCTCGATCACTTCGTCGGTGCCGATGGTGTAGGCGGCCGGCCTGCGGCGGCCACTGCTGATGCCCATTTTGTATAGCATCGGGATGAAGATTTCTGCGTTAAGCGCGAGGTTGCTCACCTCCGTTTCAAGGGGCGCGCCGGAGAGGTAGACATTCCCTTCGCCAAGGGTATATTTCGCTAATGCAGTACTTCCGTCCCGGTAGGTAAGCAAAGCTTCCTGCCGGCGACTGCCAACACGACCAAGTGGGAAGTTACCCTGTGTTGTGGGAAGCCTAAGCGCCGCATTCCGGTTCCGGAATACGTCTTTGAAAATGAACTCTTGCTTGTTGATTTGGCTAACTTCCCGTACCACAGGGTCAAAAGCGGAAATGTTGTCAGCAGCAACTCGGCTGAGGAAAGTGTTGTAGCTGGTGAGGTCGGCATCCTGGGGCGGGAAGACGAGCAAGTTGCCACCGTTATTCACGTACTGGCGGAGTTGTTCTGCCAGCCCTGAACCGATGCTTGACTGGTCGGTCATGACCACCAGGTCGTATTCCGAGAGCCTGCCGAAGTCAATGTTGCGGGCACCGACGTAGTCTGGTGCAAACACACCTAGTCCACTGAGGGCGGCACCGAGGTTGCGGTTGGGGTTGCCGTCATCGTCGATGTTCAGGACGCGAACTTTGTCCGCCGTCCGAAAAGTAATGTGGTAGGTGTCGTCAAATTGGACAGGGTAATCGGTGATCTTCAGCATAGCCTGACCAACACCAGGAGTAGTGATGTTAAGGAAAACAGAATCGGTCACATAGGCATCTGCGGGGATCGTGAGTGTCCCTTCAGGCTTGTTCTGCCCGTTATAGTTCAGTGTAAGGCGGACATTGTCCAGTTCCTCATCTCCGTAATTCCTGATTCTGACCAGCAGCAGATTGTTCTGGTTGAGTTGAGGTACAGGTGCAGCAAACCATACAGAATCGATCCCTACGTTTCGCTCCCGGACAGCAGTAAGCGGTACGAGGCTAAGCTGAAGGTTGGTGTCAAGTTTTCCTGCGGTAAGGTCTGCTGCGTTCCGCTGAAAATCTGACACTAGGTAACTGAGCTTATTGTCAATTGACTCGGTCCGCAACGCAGATTCCTGGCGGGCCACCACCACGGAGTGCCGCCGCGTTACCGGGCTCACCTTGATGCCGTCGATCATCTCCAGGGCTTCCTCCTGGCCAACCAATCGTTGGTTCCGACCACCAAAGTCATTGTCGATCACCTGGAAGCGATCTTCTACGCCGTAAGCCGCGACAATATCTCTGGCCCGGTCTTTGGCAATCTGCAACAATGGAGCGCTGTCGCTTTCGGCAGCCATGCTGAAGCTATTGTCCACAAAGAGGCTGACCGCCTTGCGGCCGGTGAGTACTTCCTTCGCCGAAGGGATAAATGGTTGCGCAAAGACGAAAACCAAAGCAGCTAGCGCCAGACAGCGGGCCAACAATACAAGCAGGTTCCGCAGCCGGCTGCGCATGCTCGTCTCTTCCTTTACCTCCTGCAAAAACTTCACGTTGCTGAAGGCCACCTTCTTGAAGCGGCGGAAATAGAACAAGTGAATGATGATCGGGATGGCTAATGCGGCCAGGGCCCAAAGGAAAGCGGGGTAGATAAACTGCATATGATTACGATACTCGTGGCAAAACACTGCGGTGGACTTCCTGAGCAAGCGCTGGATGAAAGCTGGCACTGAGGGGCAGGTTGGCACAAAACCACAAAGGCTTGCAACAGTAGACGATCCTGGGCAGGTGTTTGTTGCAAAGGTAGTAAGGATATAATGCTCTGCAGGAGGATTTGTCGGGTACACAAGCGACAGTTGCAGGAACGTGCGGGGCCGCAGGTGCCGGAGGAGGGAGCAAGAAGCCCAGGGGTGGTCTTTCGGTCTGGTAGTCTGGCTGTGCAGGTTAAACATGGTAAACGTGCACAACAAGATTATTGAACTACCACGCTTCAAGCTGAAAAAGTTGCTATTGCCGAGTAGGACCTGAAAACGATTGCCTGCAGCCCACAAGCCACGATCGTGACTGACACGCTATCTTTGCGGTATGAAGCATCTATGCCTCTTGCTAATGCTGGTTTTTATCGCAGTTGCCTGCTCCGCTGAAAAGGAGGAGCGCCGCGTGCGACTCACGCTCAAGGAGCGGGAGCGGGTGGATAAACTGGTTAGCGCACACATGGACAGTATCCGGCCGCTTTTGGATAGCGTCTGCGCGACAACATCCTACGATCGGGTTGCTCAGGCAACGGACTCAATTGTGCAGCGAAGACTAGAGGAAGAGGCGCGCCTGCGTAGTCGTATACCCGCAAACCTACGTGATGGACAGTAAGCTTATCATGCGCGGAGGAGGAGTCTTGGCAGTACTTTTAGTGTTGCTGGCGCTAAACGCCTGCGGAGAGACCGATGATCGTAATGTCGAAGAAGTAATTCGCCAGCGTGTAGCCGAGCGGACGAAGGCACTTACCCAGAATATCGTTGAGGATTGTCAGGAGGAAGTCCTCAAGATTGCGATGCGCAAAGCCGACTCGCTTTTGATCGAGCGTGCCCGCCGCATGAGCCGGATTGAAGGCCGTCCTCCCCGGCCGTCCCGCCCGGGGGAACCTCCCCTGCAGGAACTTAGTGCACCGTTGCCACTACGCCCCTTATTTCCCTTTGAAATTCGCTTCGACACCCTGCTGAGGGATAGCCTCTACCTGGATAGCCTGCGGCTGGACAGCATCGAGCAAGGATGGTTGCAACCGATCATTGAAGACACCGAGCAGTAAACACTGTTGCTGGAATTTTTTCCGGAACTACCACTACCGCTTTACCAACTTCGCTGAGGCGGGGTACCGGGCTAGTAACATTAAGGGGCTGGTCCGTGCATCAGGTTTTGTCCCAGGCTGATAACAGGGCGATGTCAGGCTGACACGCTGCTGCTTGGGTTGCTCCCTGCACCCGAGTCCGCGCAAAAAAAGTCGAGAAAACTTAAATTGTTCTGTAACCATCAGGGGAAACCGGGGTAACCCTCTACGAACCCCACACTCACTATGCGCTCAGACGAAGCCATTATGCAACAAGTCGCCGCAGGCGATATCCGACAACTCGGCGAGCTGTATGCCCGTCACAAGCAGCCACTCTTTGGCTTCCTGTGTGGACGTACAGACCGGGAGAGTGCTGAGGACTTGTTGCAAGTGACTTTTGAGCGTGTGATCAAGTACCGAGGCTCTTACAAGGGGCCAAGTTTTCGCGCCTGGCTCTACACCATAGCCCGAAATACCTTGCATGATCGCCTGCGCATAGAGGGTCGTTTGCCGGTGAAAAACGGTATTGACCTGACGACGCTCACTACTCCGACCCCATCTTACGAGATGGCCCTGGAGCGTGAGGAAACAAGGGAGCAGTCTCAGTTGGCGCTGGCAGCTTTGCCAGCCGGCTACCGAGAGGTTGTTGACCTGGCCTGGAAACGGGGGATGAAGTACGCTGAGATCGCTACGGTGCTTGGCATTTCTGAAGCAAATGTGAAGGTTCGGGTATTCCGGGCAACGAAACAATTGCGACTTAACTACGCAAAACTTAACCGTCAATGAAACAGATAGATGAAGCCATCCTGGTTGATTACCTGGCGGGTGAGTTGTCTCCGGAGGCACATGCGCTCGTTGTAGCGGCACTGGAGAACAACCCGGCGTTATCCGCAGAGCTGGAGGCTCTGGAAACGGTATTAACCAAGGTCAATACGCTTGCTGATCCCCCGGTGACGGAAGCGATGGATGCCCGCTTTGAAGCCATGCTGGCCGAAGCAGTAACTACAGCACCTGCAGAAGTGGCGCCTGTACGTCGCCTACCCGTTTACCGGCGTGCGGGCTTCCGCCGCATGGCCGCAGCCGCGGCCATCCTGCTGATCTTCACGGTAGGGTATAATCTTGGCCTGCAAAAGCAGGGCACTGAGCTTTCTGCTGCCCGGACGCTGATGCTGGAGCTGATCGATGCCGAAAGGCCGAGTGACCGCATTAAGGCAACGAACGTTGCCTTTGATCTGAACGAGGCAGACCCTGCCGTTATTCGGGACCTTACGCACCTGCTGCGTAATGACCCTTCAAACAATGTCCGCCTGGCAGCGCTGGATGCGCTGCGCCGCTTTCGCACGGACCCCACGGTCGCAGAGGCGCTCCTTGCTGCGGTAGCAGACAACCCTCCGGAGGTAGTACGCTTCGAGTTGATTGAAACGCTGGTGCGCATGAATGAGACCCGACTGTTACCCTACCTGCAAGACCTCATCGAAGCTGATAGCCTGCCGCAGCCCGTCAGGGATGCCGCCCAGATGGCCAGCTTCAAACTAATCTAACCCGGCTTTTACGCCGGAACCAAACTATTCTTCCTTTATCCCCAAACTATTTACTGATGAAAAATTATATCCTTCCCTTATTCTGCCTGCTCTTTTCCGTGAGTATTTCAGCCCAGCCTGAGCACCGCGTTGCGGTGGACGGACGAACCATTGTCTTCGAAGAACTTGATAACCTTGTCGTCATCGGATATGATGGTAACGACTTGAAAATTGGCCGCCAGGGAAACCCGGATGAGAATACTGACGACCGGGCGAAAGGGCTGCGCAAAATCAGTGCCGGCGGCATGAAAGATAACACGGGCTTTGGCCTGAATGCTCAGGTGCGTGACGGAGAAGTAGTGGTCTCCCAGGTAGGCCGCGGCGACGGCATTATTCAGGTGCAGGTGCCGAATAAATCCGTTGTCCGGATAGTTCAGTCAACTTACCACGGAGGAGATCTGACAGTATCCAACTTTAAAGGAGAGCTTGACGTGAGCATGCATTACCACCAGGTGAAATTGACGAATGCGTATGGACCGCTGTCTGTAAATACCATCTACGGAGGTATTTTCGCGACCTTCTCAGAAGGTGTTCCGACCAAGGATATTCGCTTGCATTCTACCTATCAGGATGTTGATGTCACCCTGCCGGGAAATACTAAAGCCAACCTTCGCCTCTCTACGGGATACGGCGATATGTATACAGACTTTGATGTTGACGTAGTCGCTAATCCTAAAGCAGCTGCTAAGGCTGGTGAGCGTGGTGAAGCAAGTGAAGACCAGGAAGGCCACGAAGATCATGCCGACGGAGATGAAGGCCTGACCGGAACGATCAATGGCGGTGGCAAGCTGATTTCACTGACTGCCAGCTATAAGAATATTTACCTCCGCAAGCTCTAAGTCATCGTCAGTAGCCTGCTCCGTACGGGGCAGGCTACCTGCGACCACCCCGTAATCAATTATCGACTATTTCCTGCAGTTGCCTTGGAGCTGCGAGCCATACCCATGTCACAACCTCTCATATCCCCAAATATCATGAAACCATTACTTATCCTTTTCCTGCTGCTTTTACCAGTACCAATGTTATTGGCTCAGGGTAGTCAGGAGATCGCCTTAAAGGGCGCGACCGAAGTGCATTTTAGTGCAGACCTGAGCGGACTGATCATCAAGGCGTCTGCTTCCGCATCAACCATTCAGCTCAACCACGTACTTGAAATTAATGGGGAGGACCGTCCTGATCTCAGGGACTTAGCAGTAACCCGAAATGGTAACTCTATTGAAATTACTGAGCGTAAGCCTACTGCTGAATTATTAAATTCAGTGACGAAAGGTAATAGTGTCACCATTACCCATAATGATGATGCGAACTGGGATTGGGGTGGTGGCCGCATGAAAGTGAAAGCTTACCTGGAAGTTACCGTGCCAGCGGATCTTTCCATCACCGCTGAAACACTTTATGGAGGTATCGAAGCTTCGGGAGTAAGACTAATGCCTGCTGCCGAGTCGACTTATGGAACGGTCGAAGTTGTTTTTGCGAGCGACTGCGTGATCAGTAATTTGAACTATAAAAGTGAATACCAATCAGTAGACGTAGCCTTACCTGCTGATATCATGGCCGATATCACCCTTACGACCGACTACGGAAACATGTATTCTGATTTTGATTACCGCGTCCCGGCCAGTAGAAATGGTCTGAAACGAGATGGTAAACTTATCGGGACGATCAATGGAGGAGGTATCCCCGTGAGCCTGACGGCGACCTACCAAAATATCTATTTGCGGAAGTTGTAACATTTCGTCTACCAGAAACGGGTAGTTAGTAGAAAAGACAAAGGAGTTTTCCGCAAAGCCCGATATCCTTGTTTTCTCATTGTATTTCTGGCTTGATGACTGCCAGCACTGTTTTCCCTTTACCCCCGATCAACAAAAAGAAAACCTGTACCCATGTTACGTCTCACTGCCCTACTCACGTTAGTATTAGTCTCTCTTTGTTCTTATGCCCAGTCGGAGCCCCGGCAAATTGAGCTTGAAGGCGCTACGGCAGTGAGGATATACGCCGCTTTTAGTTCCGTTGAGGTTACTGCCGGAGGAGCCAATACTATTGGCGTAGAACATAATGTTGTCCTTGATGGTGAAGCTCGGGATGATCTCCGCAGACTCGTTGTTGAACGGGAAAACGGCGAGCTACTCATTCGGGAACTTAGGCCAAGCATCGATATGATCCGGGAGGAATACGTTCCCCGATCAGCAAACTTTGCCGCTGAGAGTAGCCCTCGATCGCTAGGCGTTGGAGGAGCATTAAGTAGTGTCATGGTCGATGCGACGCTGAAAATTGCAGTACCGGTGGGTATTCCCGTTTACGTTGAGACAGAATATGGTGGAATAACCGCTGTCAATGTCTCCGACCTCGTAAGTGCCAGGGCCAAGTATGGCTCGGTGGATGTAGTCTTTGAAGATGGAAATAAAATTCCTGATCTGGATCTGTACAGCAATTATGGCGCCGTTGGCATCACTATTCCTCCGGCAGAGAACCTTGACCTTGACTTGGTGACGGAATACGGGAGCTTATTGTCCGATATGGAAATTGACATGGATGACACTGCCAGCACCGATAAAGAATTTTACCAGCACCTCATCGGCCGCGTTGGCGCCGGAGGCGCCAAAGTAACCTGCCAGGCACCCTACGGAAATGTGTATCTCCGGGAGGGAGAGTAACTGCTGTTATGGAGGACAATTCCTCGTACACATTAACCGGTTTTACTCCTGACACAGAAGATTTTTTGTCGTGAGGTATGGGCCGTTTCGCTGAGTTTTACTAAGTCGAATGGCCTGGAAAAAAACATTTGTTGGTCGTCAGCTCGTTATTAATTTAGTCGGGTATGCAGTCCAAAAGCATAACAGACTAAATTACTAACAGCGTCCATTGTGTGGCAGTTCTTTCACGTTGATTGTTAGTTGTTTACAGTGATGGCTACCCCCGAACCTAACGTAATTTAGTCTCAATTTTTGTAGTTGGTTAATTTTGAGTGGTGCTTTCCCCCGGAAATGGGCGAAGCCCATTCTTTCTTAAGGCTAGCACCTGGTCAGATGTCTACCTGAGGGACCACTGGCTTATCTTGCAGAATGGAATACCAAGCGGATAAAACGTTTGAGCAGGCCACAAGCCTCAATACGGGGA
>CAZTTF010000403.1:0-3393 GCA_964616365.1 uncultured Lewinella sp.
GGAGCAGCAGCACTGAAATCAATCGCAGTACCGTCTCCTACCGTGACGCCAGAACCAGTGGTTGAAGTCTCCGTCCATGTACCACCAGCGTCTTCGCCAGTGATCACGTCAAAGAGATTCTGCAGCGCAGTCTCTCCTTCACAGAACTCATCAACACCATCCGTACCTGCCAACAGCTGGTCGGTAACCGTAATCGTAATTGTTGCTACTTCCTCAGGACAAACAGCGGTAGCCGCTTGGGTGTAAGTAAAGATAAAAACACCTGGGTTTTCAGCACTGAAGTCAACATCTGCTGGAGTAGTAATATCAACTGCATCGCCACCAGTCTGAGCCCAGTTGCCACCGGCGTCTGCACCACTCAACAATGCCGTTAAGTCATAGTTTGCACCTGCGCCCTCGCAAAATTCTCCGCTATTATCTGCACCAGCAGAACTCTGGGGTTCAATAGTAATAGTAAGAACAGCATTATCACATTCTCCTACCGCATCACAAATTTGGTAGGTTATCATATCCATTCCAGTCGCATTGGCGTTGGGTATGTAATCAATCGTATCATCAAGAGGGTTCGTTGGAGTCCCTCCATCATCGACACTTGCCGTACCCAGAGAACCATTTGCTGTAATGGTGATGGCCATCATATTCGGGCCAGCAATACCATAATCGTCATTGGCTAATACCGGAAAGTCAACCAAGTTTGTGTTTTCACAAATGATGACCATGTCTGGCATAGCATCGGGACCACTTTCACACGGCAGGCTAAATGAGGCAGGATTATTGCCTACGTAGGCGTCGTTAGTAACCCCTGGACTCACACCTAACGTAAGAGTATTATTGGCATTAATGAAAAAAGATGCCATAGTCATGGCCTCTGGACCATTATTTTCGAGCACTTCTACGTTTCCACCGCCACAACCATCAGGTAGCCGGAAGGAAAAAAGTTCAACCGGTACACCTGCGGTAATTTGTAAGTTTGGAGTACTGTTCAAAGTAACCAAATATAGATCTACACCTCCAAGTACATCTGGGATGCCGGTAAATCCTGACAAGGCTGCATTTGGATAATACTCAACGTTGTCCCAATTACCTGTAATACTATTAAATGCTCCACTACCAGTTCCTCCTAATAACGCTGGAGGACTAATTGCTGGATCAGTTACCGTTCCTGCCGGAAGCAAAAAACTAAACAAGGACCCTTGAACCATTGGCGTGAAAGGTCCCGAAGTAGAAGCGTCGGGATAAAATACTGCCGTAAATTCAGCCGGGTCAGCCGGGTTCTGAATGAATCCATACTCTGCATTTATGATTTGCGCATGAATATTTGCGGAAAAGGCAAAGCAAATCAAAAAAAGACTTGCAGCTTTAAGGAAAGTTTTCATAAACTGAAATTGAAATTTTTCATGAGTGTTTAAGAGAAATGATTAAAACAGGTGGGAGTCATTTATCCTCCCACCTGTTAATATACATTACTGAATTCTAGTTGCCGGCTAATTGTTCAAGAATAATGAAGGCCTGCGATCGGAATACATTCCGCGGGTGACCATCAACATTCTCAAAGATAGGATTAACGTCATTATTCTGGCCGGCAAAAATCCCTTGTCCGTCCATATTTACGTCAATCAAGCTATAGCCTCGAAGAACAAAAGCTTGACTTCTGAAGAAGTTACCGGGAGCTCCGTCAACTCCGGCAAAGATAGCGGAAAGATCGTTATCCTGACCAGCGAATACGATACGGTCATCCGTCAGGGTGTTACCCGCCCATAGCGCCCGCTTCCCATCAACAAGTACTTGTTCGAATGTATCAAAGAAAGGACTATTGTTCCACAAGTCAAGCGTTACGTCAGTGAAGTCTACCAGGGTTCCCGTTGCGGTCATGGTAATCGCGTTAGCCGTCATTGTTCCAATGTGATTACGGTGACGAACAGCAACGTAGTAATCACCAGCTACTGATTGGGTGAAGCAAAGACTGGAAACGCCATCCACATCGACTACATCTCCGTCGCGTTGCAGAAGACCAGATCTCGTTTCTACCACTAATGTAGGATCGGCTGCGGAACGAAGTTCAACAAATACCCAGTCGACAATAGAGTTGGCGCCGTAATCAGCAAATACGGTTGCCGGATCAGCAATTACTTCACCACCACCGCCACCAACATGGGTAAAGGTTGGAATACCGGAGTAAGGTTCAGTGTCAGGTATATACCTCGTACCGGCTGGTATACCAAAGGCACCAGGGTTTGACCTCAGGTCGTCGCGCATCAGTCCATCGGTAGATCCGAGTAATGAACCTTGGAGTTGCATTTTCAGATTTAGCTTAACAAATGGAGGTACACAATCCGGTGGAGTAATCTGGAGGATATCATCGACACTATTGCAAGGATCATTTGAGGCGATCAAGCGGATACTCGTTCCAAGCGGAATTCCAGTGATCACGTTTGTTCCAATCTGAATTCCTCCTGGGGAGGGTGCAGGCTCGGTGGTCAATACAGACCCGTCGGCTAAGATAAAGTTGACCGAATAGGTTTCTCCATCCACTGCACAGAAGCTACCGCTGACGGAGATAAGCTCCTCGGGGCAACTTGTACAATCCTCAGCAGAAGGACTTGGTGTTTCCAGCGTTACGAAACAGGTTGGATCCGTAGCGCTAGTCGCGGTAACCTGAACTGCCGTACCAACTGGGATGCCACTGATCGTGTTACCCGTTATTGTGTAAGCCCCTGGACCAGTCGAAATTGTAGCTCCCGTTGTTTCGGTGTAAGACACCGAGTAAGTTGATCCATTACAGACCCCAACAGACACTCTGAGATCGGGACGGTCACAAACTACCATACAGTTAGGACTGATAACCGTAAGGGTTACTTCGTCACAAGTAATAGCATTGTAGGCTGTGAGTATATCGTCAGTACCAGCAGTGAGGGTAACTACATTACCAACAATTGTACCATTAGCACTTTCCACAATGGCTCCTTCTGAGACATTGAATGTGTATTGATAAGTATTTATGTCTACACATTCAACTTGACCAAGGTTCAAGACAGGGGCGTTTGGACAGCAGTCCGGAGCCACCACTACGATGTCATCTACTTTGTTGCAGCTTGCGTCCGTAGCGATCAGGCGGATATCTGTTCCAGCGGGGATGCCACTGATTGTGTTGCCACTGATCGTACCCACTACCGGGTCCGTGGTCAGGGTAGCACCAGCCATCAGCACGAAGTTCACCGAGTAAGTATTGCCGTCTTCGGCACAGATGCCAAGAGCACTTACCGAGATCAGCTCCTCAGGACATGGTCCACACTCGGCTGCCGTCGGGCTCGTCGCCGTAAGGCTGATCGCACAGTCGCTGTCGTTGGGGTTCGTCGCCGTGACCACTACGTTGGTACCGATCGGTACACCGCT
>CAZTTF010000404.1:0-4340 GCA_964616365.1 uncultured Lewinella sp.
GGAGCCGTTTTGCATACCGGTCGAATTCAGTGCGGTCGAAGCCAGGTTGGGATAACAGTTATTGGGGTGCTACTCCCGGGGTTAGCGGGAAAGAGTGCAAAGGTACAGCCTTACCAACGTTAAGACCACCCGATAAAGTACTGTAAGAAGTGTTAATCCTGTCCGGGAGTAGGCAATTGCGGTTACAAGCCAGAGAAAAACCGTAAAAACACTGGATTTATACGCCCACTTAGGCTATGGTTAGCGGAATAAGCCCAGTTTGCGGCTATACATTTTTCCATTTACCTCCAAGCTAACGATGTAAACACCAGCAGCCCATCCGGCGCTCCCTAGTGGGATACGCTCCAGGTTAGCGCCGGCACTGCGCCGGCCCCGGAGGGGTGAACTCAGTTTTCGGCCAGCAACATCGAAGAAGTGTACGCCGACATTGGCTGCCGCAGGCAGCCCATATTCCAGTACAACCTCGCCACCACTCAGGTAGGCTTTTAGGTTGAGGCTCGCCGCGCGCGGGTTACTGCTACTGGTGGTTCCCTGACAGAAAAGCCCCAGTTCATCCACCCGTTCAAAGGTGCCACCTAGCAAGTTGTCTACAAGTCCCCCATCAATGCAAAGCCAGTTGCTCATGACCGTAGCATAAATGGACCGGAAATCAACGGTGTACTTCATATTCATGCCGGGGTCAACGTCAATCAGGTCTGGCAGACCACCGGTCATGCCATTTCCGTTCAGACCCTTGCCAAACAGCATCATCGGAGCAGCAGCACCGTGGTCTGTTCCCAGGGATCCGTTTTGGAAGATCCGTCGGCCAAACTCACTGATCGTCATAGCGAGCACCCGATCATCCATGCCTCCCGTATTCAGGTCTTCAAAGAAGGCCGTAACGTTACGGGCAATACTATCCATCAGATAGGCATGGTTTTGCATCTGGTTAGCGTGGGTGTCGAAACCATCAATCTCCACGACAAAGAGCCTGGTCTTCAGGCCACCCCGCAACAAGCGGGCCACTAAAGCCAGCTCATCGCCCAGGCGGTCATTATTGTATTCGGCGGAGTTTGTTCCCGCCTCAAATGCCTCGGCCAGAACTCCGGCATACCTAAAGGTCGTATTGGCTACTGCCCGGATATAACTCAACTGCTCACCGTACGTACAATCCGGTACCGCCTCCACATCGTGAAGCTGCCCGTTACGGGCAATGTTATACAGTTGAGTAGGGTTCTCCGTAGAGATGGCGTAGTTAAAATCGTCTTCGTTATTGAAGAGCAGGTTGCCCGGGCCACCAATCTGGATCGCTGGTGGAGTTACGGGAGGACTACTCAAAAAGTCAGGGTACAGATCGCTGATGTAGCGGCCGAACACCCCACTGTTTTCAACCTCTTCATTTTCAGAAGTTGCCCAGATATCTGAAGACCGGAAATGGCTCAGGCTTTGCTGCGGGTAACCGACATTTTGCACTACCCGCATCTGTCCATCATTCCACATATTTTGGAGCGGAGCAAGTTGAGGATGTCCAACGAGGGTAGACGTAAAGTTCACCCCTTCGTTCTGTGGGATGAAGATATCGGGACGAAGGCTTTGGTAAGTTCCGAACTGATGTACGGGAATGAAGGTATTCAGGCCATCATTACCGCCTTTAAGGCGAATCATGACCAGCACCCGTTCGTCATCCCCATCAGCCGCCAATGCGGCTGCTAACGGTGACATTCCCGCTGCTGCTACCGGCAGCTTGTTCAGCATGAAACCGGAGGTTCCGATGATACCG
The DNA here is from genome assembly GCA_964616365.1 of uncultured Lewinella sp. GTDB lineage: Bacteria > Bacteroidota > Bacteroidia > Chitinophagales > Saprospiraceae > Neolewinella. The sequence continues at coordinate 1,760 of CAZTTF010000404.1, forward strand.
AGATTGCGCAAAAAGCTACGCCGACTGTGGTCCTCAGCGTGAGCAGCTCCATCCTGGAGTCTATCGCCCCGGCGCAGATTGATTTTATTTTTATTTGAGTGTCCCATGCGGACTAAAGTTTGTGGCAACCCAGGTTACCGGATGGAGCAGTTTAATTAAGCTGGAATTCTGGCATGCGCCCGATATGACGTAACAGTACAGTTACCTGCCATGAAGCACTTCCCCAATAAAGATTCCATTCGCCGGTCTCGTAGTAATTAGCGGGAACATCCCACTTCAGTACATCCGTTGCTAACTGATAAGCTTCTTCCGTGACGAAGCCCCGGGGAACAAAGTAGTCGACAATTGCACGGGCAATGATTTCCGGAGAGTTGCTCTCGTTAGTCAGGGCACGAGCAAATGCAGGGTAAGTTTCCTCACTGGCATTATGGACTGCCCAGGCAAAGCCATCTAAAAACTCCCACCGGAGGGTAATCCGGTTAGAATCGATCCAGGCCCGGTCTCCCTTCCAGCCCGCCACATCAGGCGGCTCCCCGAGGTACTGCCCCATGTTTGCCATTCCCCAAATGCCCCAGTCCAGCCGGTTCTCAAAATCACCGAAATCGCCCTGACGCAGGAAAGAAACCATGACCTCCATCGGGCTTTTAATCAGTACCCCAACATTTGCATCATCAAAGAAATGAGCACTTTGGAAAAGCTGCCGCAGAACGGGCAGGATGGCAAAGTCATTGGCAACAAAGGTCTGCGCCAAAGCTTCAATTACTCCCTCGTCTGGTGAAGTATTCACGTAGTACTGGTAGAGTTTGCCGCAAATGAAATTAGCGATCAGGTCTGCCCGCTGCTCAAACAGTACATCTATCAGCTGGGCATAATTATAAGGTCCGGTTTGTCCGAATATCGTTTTGTCGGTCGGGTCGTACCCCCACGGAGCCCACACCACACCGCCGCAGTAGCTCGTCCAGCCATTCCAGCCGGTCAACGCCCGGCTTGCCTCAACGATATCCTCCTGAGTATAGCCATTGTTCTCCCCTAGCGTGAAGAGCTCAAACAGTTCACGGGCATAATTCTCATTAGGATTCTGCCGGGTATTTTCAAAGCCATTCAAAAAGAACAACATCGCTGGCGTGATGGTCATCTCGCGCGTAAACACCTTGAAATCACCAAAAGCAAAGTCCTCAATTACCTTGAGGTACTGGTAATGATAGCTGGCACAGCTGTGAGCTTCATATTTCGCCACAAAATGATTTTGCCAGAAAAGAGACAGCTTTTCCCGGACGCCATAGTCTGTGGCTTCCTGAACGAAGCCTTTTGTCCAGTCGATGTATGCTGCAAAAACGTCCTGATCAGCAGCAAGAAACTGATCGTAGTTCCAGTAGGCCCATTCGGGCTCCTCGCGCTGTGGCCGTGCGACGGCCTCATCCAAAAGACGATTAACAGTAACGGAAGGGCCATCCGTAAGCGCCTGAGCGATTTCATCAGGCCGGGCACCAAAGCCGATGCGGCGGAACAGGTGCTGCACCCGGGCAGCATCCCACGGCGTAGTCTCCGAAGGGACATACGCTTCCAAACCTGTAGTGGCACAGTTGGTCAATACCATAATATGGGCGTGTCGGTTAAAAGAAAAATCCTGAAAGGTAGATTTTAAAGATAGGGAAACATAGATGTTTATAACAACCTGTTTCCCTGACTTTAACGGTTAGACGGATATCTTTATGATTCCGTTGGCTCACTCCGAACATAAACAGTTGACACACTGACCTTTTACCCACTGTAGCACCAGTACAAGCCGACTCATCCAGACATAGCCGGATAAAGTGGCCGCTTCCGACCAAACGGATATTTAGCTTATTCCGAGGTTTGGCAACGATGATTGGTTCTTCTTGTTGAAGTGGACTATCTACTTTTGTTAGTTTATTTCGTCTACTAGTCTTTTACCCCGTTAGACAGTCATAACTGCCTAACGGGCTAAAAGACCAACAGACTTGATAATCACGGGATGACTAGCACATGGTAGACAGCAACTTGTAATATTGCCTCGTCCATACCTGACGTTAGCTTATCTCTGAACCAGGTTAGCTCAGACATAAATTTACTTACCAGGCTGCAACAAACTTTTGTAGCGCGCCGGGTCGTTCAGCACCGAAATAGCCGCTTGAACTTCCCGATCGTTTCGAAGCCCCATCTGAACTTCTCCTTGCTGATAGTAGTACCGTCCGGCAATTTCTTTTTCAATGATGCTGGTGATTTCGTCACGGAAGCCCTGGATGGCTGCCAATTGCTCGCGCTCCACTTGCTCCTGTACGCTTTTCAGCTGTTCCGTAACATCGAAGCCTTCAGCATCAAGCTTCTCCAGCGCTTCTTCTAGCGCAAGCTCAGCTTTTGAAGTATACTCGTAATCTCCACGCTGAAGAAAATCTTCGAACCGAGCCCAGTCAGTAAAACGGAAATCCGCTACTGAGTCGATCGACGGATGGTCCGTCACCCATTCATTGACAAAGTCAAAGATCACGAACTCATCAAGCAAGCCCTGCGTAATGGCTTTCCCTCCGAGTACGGGTAGTGCAATATCAGGAGCTACTCC
>CAZTTF010000405.1:0-4424 GCA_964616365.1 uncultured Lewinella sp.
TTTGCGATGGATCCGCTGCGCAATGGCCTTCAGCCCGTCTGGGCCATGAAACACAGCATAAAACGAAGCCATCACCGCCAAAAGGGCTTGCGCCGTACAAACGTTCGACGTGGCTTTCTCACGGCGGATGTGTTGTTCGCGGGTCTGCAATGCCATCCGTAGTGCATACTTACCGTGACGATCCTGAGAGACGCCAATGATCCGGCCCGGAATCTGACGCTTATACTTGTCCGTTGTCGCAAAGTATGCTGCATGTGGCCCTCCAAAGCCCATCGGAACGCCGAAACGCTGTGTATTGCCTACCACCGCATCAGCACCCCATTCTCCAGGAGGTGTAAGTAAAGTCAGGGCAAGAATGTCCGCCGCAACAATAGTAAAGACATTAGCTGCTTTTGCCCGCGCTACGACTTCACGGTAATCCTCTACCAGACCCGATGCTCCGGGATACTGGAGCACCATGGCAAAAACCTCATCCTCCGGAAAATCGAACTTCGTAACCGGACGAACGTCCACCTTGATGTTAAGCGGTTCGGCACGCGTGCGCAGCACCGCGATGGTCTGCGGTAATACCTCGTCAGCAACCAAAATTGTTGCAACCGGCTCCCCTTTAACTTTTTTATTGCGTTGGCCGTAGAACATACTCATGGCTTCAGCGGCAGCCGTACCCTCATCGAGTAAGCTGGCGTTTGCCACAGGCATCCCGGTCAGGTCACTCACCATCGTCTGGTAGTTAAGTAGGCTTTCCAGCCGTCCCTGCGCGATCTCCGCCTGATAAGGTGTGTACTGGGTGTACCACCCGGGATTACTGAAAACATTCCGCAGAATCACACTTGGGGTAATGGTGTTATAGTAGCCCATTCCAATGAAGGAACGCATCACCTTATTTCGTTGAGCAATTTTCTTTAGATGCTGCAAATAGTAATACTCACTGATGGCAGGTTTCACATCCAGGGGCTCACGAACCCGAATATTTTCGGGTACCGTTTGGTCCATTAGCTCCTCGATGGACGAGGCACCAATAGTTTCGAGCATTGCTGAAGTTTCTGCGTTGTCAGGGCCGAGATGACGATCACGGAATTGATCAAAACGGGGAGTTAGCGCTGGCATGATGCTGTAGTTTGAGGACGACATTTTCGTTGTCGGCGCAAAGATAACTCCGGAAACCAAGATACGTTCACGTGGGCGGGGCCGCAGGTGCAAGGGGAGTGTCATAAAAGCGATGAAGACAGCCATCATAAAAGTTCCCCTTCCAGTGCACTGAAAGGGGAACTATGTCTAAAGAAAATAAGTGACGCAGACTTGCGCTATTCAGCAAGCTGTTGAGAAAAGGTAAAGGTTAGAGAACCAAACACGTTCAACGGATGACCGGTAACAATCAAGAAGATTGGAGATTGATCGTTATTCTGCCCGGCGTAAACAGCTTCACCATCCATGTTAACATCCTCCCGATGATACCCTGTATATCTGAATGATTGAGACTGGAATACATTTGTCGGCGCGCTGGTAACTGCATTAAAAATCGAAATTACGTCATTACCAGCTCCGGCATAAACGACAGTACCATTACCACTGGCATCTCCCGCCCATAAGGCGAACTGACCATTGACTTGCGCTTGCTCAACACCATCAAAGGCAGGAGTATTGTTCCAGAAGTCGTTTGCAACATCCGTAAAATCAACAGCAGTACCGCTCTCTGTCATGGCAACCGTGTTTGCAGTCATTGCTCCCAGATGGTTACGATGACGGATAGCCACGTAATAATCCCCTTCTTCGACTCTTCGGAATAGCAGTGATGAACTGCCGTCCAGGTCGACCACGTCGCCATCTTTTTGCAACAGCCCTGCCCGTGTAGCAATTACTTGCTCCGGAGCAGATGAGCTGCGAAGTTCCAAGAAAACCCAGTCAACAATAGAATTTGCATCCTGGTCACTAAAGACAGCCGCCGGATCAGCAATTGTTTCTACCACCAGGTTATTTACCTGAGTAAATTCAGCAAGCGCCGAATAAGGCTCTGATGCAGGCAAAAATCCCTGCGCTCTCAAGTCATCACGCATCAATCCGTCCACAGACCCAAATAAAGCACCCTGGAGTTGCACTTGTGCTTGGAGACGAACAAATGGCTCGGGAGGTAGTATAGTAATCGTCGGATCGTTCTCCAGGTTACTATCTCCATCAGAAAGATCTGTTACGGGGTTACCCCCTGGATCCGTTCCGGTTACCATAGCCTGATTGCTCACAAAACCAGCCGCTAAGTCAGCACTCGTAACGGCATAGGTTGCCGTAAAGGTCGTGAAATCAAAGGCACCAGGAGCTAAGCTTGGAATGGGACCGCCCATTACCGGGGTAAGCATATCAGATACTGAGACGTTAGTCAGTGGTACATTACCGGTGTTGGTGATGAAGAAAGAATAGCTAATCGTCTCTCCTTCCTGAGCAAAACCATCTCCGTTTTCATCATTAAACGTTGCACTCTTGATAAGGGCGATCATGGCATCGTCTCTCACATCTACAGTAACAGTACAGGTGCCCGTATTACCGCTTTCGTCTTCGACTTCTAGGGTGAGCGTAAGGTTTACATTGCCAACGTCACTTTCATCGAATGTCCGGTCTGCCACGGTTCCTAATACAATCGGACCGATTGGGTCTGCGGTACAATTATCGCTTTCGCTAATAACGACCGACGAAATGATATCGGCTTCAGAGACCACAACGCCACCAGGTGGCACCATGTCTGGAAGTTCAACTGTGAAAATTTCGGTACAAGTTAGTACCGGCGGCGTTTGGTCCACCACGGAGACCGAGCAGTTGGTCATGTTCATGTTGCCGGCACCGTCGGTTGCCGTCAGTACTACCGTGGCGGTGCCCACATCGGCGCAGCCGAAGGAGGTGGCAGGGCTGGTCTCCGTCACACTGCAGTTGTCCGTACTGTTGGCACCTGCGAGCGCGTCTGCTGCCAGCATGCCGTTGCCATCGCTGTCCAGCACCACCACCGGAGCGGTGTCGGGGCAGATGGCGACGGGGGCTTCGGTGTCGTTGACCGTCACGGAGAAGGTACAGACGTTGGTGTTGCCGGCGCCGTCCGTTGCGGTAAGCTCCACTGAGGTCGTGCCTGCGGCGAAGAAGGTGCCGCTGGCCGGAACAGCCGTCAGCGTGGCCGAGCAGTTGTCCGTCACGTCACCCATGAAGTTGACGATGGCACCGCAGTCGCCGGCATCGGCGTCCACCGTGATGTCTGCGGGGCAGATCGCCACCGGATCGATGTCGTCCGTTACCGTAACGCTTACCGTACAGTTGCTGCTGTTGCCGTTGACGTCGGTGACCGTCAGTTCGAGGGCGTCGAGGTTGACACCGAGGTCCTCACAGTCGAAGTATGCCAGCTCGTTGGCGGGACCCGTTGAGGTGCCGGTGCCGGCACCAGCGATCACCACGATGCTGGTGCGTGCTACCTCGTTGCCGTTGGCATCGAAGGCGGCCACGTAGACATCGTAGCGGCCATCGGCCGCAGGGTCGAAGGTGAAGCCCGCGCCGTCGAAGAAGTCGAGGTTCCAGGAGTTCTGGGCCAGGTTGTTGTTGGCCAGCAGGGACTGGTAGGTGGCCAGGTCGCCGGCCGTTGTGCCGGCACCGTTGGCGGTGCTGTTGTCGCCGATCGCGTGGTCGAAGGCAGTCATGCCGTCGCCGTTGATCAGGTCAAAGCGCAGGTAGTTGAGTCCGTCGCCGCCATCGAAGTCGATGCCGAGTTCGTAGGTGTAGTCGTCCAGCTTGTCGCCGCTACCTCCGGTGGGGTCGGTGTTGACGGACCACTCGAAGTTCCACGAGGCGGCACAGCCGGCGCAGGAGAAGCCGAAGGTGCCGGGCGTGGCCGGGTGGTTGTAGCTGCCGTTGCCGTTGCTGTTGAAGACATTGGCTGGGGTGGGGAAGCGCTGCTTGGCGCGCAGGCCAAGCTCCACCGGACCGCTGTTGTTCACCGTGAAGGCCCCGTTGGTGTTGCCGCTGCCGAAGATCACTTCGGAGGTTACGTTCTGGTCGAAGGCCAGGTTGTTGTTCGCCAGGTCGAAGGTGGCCAGGCCGCAGGCGTCGGTGGCGCCGTTGTCGACGTCGGCTGCCAGGACCGTGGCTACACCGTCAGCGTTCAGTGCTACCGTCACGTTCTGGCAGTCCAGCGCCGGCGGCGTCTGGTCTACGACGGTGACCGAGCAGTTGGTCATATTCATGTTGCCGGCACCGTCGGTTGCCGTCAGTACTACCGTGGCGGTGCCCACATCGGCACAGCCGAAGGAGGTGGCAGGGCTGGTCTCCGTCACACTGCAGTTGTCCGTACTGTTGGCACCTGCGAGCGCGCCCGCTGCCAGCATGCCGTTGCCATCGCTGTCCAGCACCACCACCGGAGCGGTGTCGGGACAGATGGCGACGGGGGCTTCGGTGTC
>CAZTTF010000406.1:0-21292 GCA_964616365.1 uncultured Lewinella sp.
CGGTGGGTGTCCACTTTTTCGAAGATCTGCTTCTTGATGTCCAGGCGCTCAATTACCACTTCGATGATCCAGTCGGCATCTGCAATCTTAGCAAAGTCATCGTCAAAGTTGCCGGTCGATATCCGGCTGGCAAAGCCTTTCTTAAACAGGGGAGCCGGTTTTGATTTTATCGCTTTAGCGAGTGCGCCATTAACGATACTGTTTCGTTTTACCGGGTTGTTTTTGTCTTCGTCGGATAGGTCGAAGGGAACGATGTCGAGAAGCAGCACGTCCAGGCCAACATTGGCCAGATGGCAGGCGATCCCCGACCCCATGACCCCGGAACCGAGAACGGCGACTTTCTTTAGGCGGTATTGCATGATCTTAGTGGTAAATTTTGGTTTTCATTCTTATCGCTTCTCCCCGAAAGGTTCCAGTGCACTGGTCTATTTAAGGGTGACCTTGTCCGTGAAGAAAAGGTAATCAAAACCCGGCAGGTTTTGATTTAGCGAAAATTCGCTGGCGAAGATAGGAGGTTAACGGCTTCAATGCAATTTAGGTTGTCCTTAATTAAGCATTCACCCGTTTTTTGCAGGGGGACCTCACTGTTTATTAGTTTGTGTCGGGCGGGGACGCGGGTGCCAGATATTGGCTCGATTGAGGGGCAATGTTGATGGTGCCTTACAATTAATGAGTGATCTGATCATAGTAGCCTCATGGAATAAGATATAGGTACTACTTTCGTTTTTCCGATACTGCTGCCAGCGGCAGCTTACTTCCCTTCATCCGTATGCCTAGCTACCCTGACCTCCTCCGCAACCTCACCCTTGGCACCGCCCGCGAAGCGGTTGCTGAAGACGTTGTGACGTGGTTGACGGAACGGGATGCCGTTGATCCAACGGCAGACGCAAGTGAACAACTCCTTGCTGCCTGGTCGATAAATGAAAGACTGCAGCGTCTCGAAGCACCACCACGACACTCTCTGTCTACGGATGACAAAGCTCCTCCAGATACGCGCGAGCTCCCCAGCCCCCGGCTAAGCCGGGGCATTGAACTCATCATGGATGGGACCTACCCCCGCATCCTTCCCGAAGCACTGCGCTTGCTTGAGGTACGAGACATTCAGTTTCCTCCTTTTTTACTACCCGACTTACTCGATAAGTGTGTCGAAGAGCAGGATCGAGGCAATTCGACCTTTGCTTTGATGACCGCAGCCCTCGGCCCGAGGGGCCGGTGGTTAGCAAGCTTTAATCCGGATTGGTCCCGCTTGCGTGGCGACTTTGATTTCGCTACGGCTTTCTCCCGCGAAGGCTTACCTGCGGCCAGAACCGTTTTACTCACACGCTGGAGACAATCGGCGCCAGATGCTGCCAGAGCTGCCTTGACGTCTATTTGGGATAAGCAATCTCCCAAAAATCAGGAAATGTTGTTGACGGCAATGTTCAGTAATCCCCGTGCCGAAGACCTTCCCTGGTTGCGGGAACGGATGGGACCCAAGAGACGGGGTGTTCGTCGGGCCATCTTTCGCTTGCTTCTGCTGGGACGGGAGCAGCAAGCGACAGACGAGTTATTACACCTGGCAGCGAACAGCCTGACGGAGGACGGCAAGCTTAATCACATCCTTACCGATGAGGTTGCCGCCGAAATACTGATGGCATACGGAGGGACGCAGAAAAAGGAAAGCCTCGCGGCTTTCCTGCTGGATGTGTCGCCTCCAAACCTTTTACCGGACCTGGTCGGGCAGACCGGAACAGAGTTTTGGTCGGGCTTGCCCAAAGAGGAACTTAAGGTGGCTGCCGAGACTTTGTTGCGGTACCCTACGGGAGAATGGCAACGAGCATTCGTTCATTTTGCCTGCCGGGTAAATCCCGCCCAGCTTCCCCTTGAGCAAGCGGCAACGCTGACAGCGCGCTTACCTCAGGAGACTTTTCTTGAGGTATTCCATGAACTGCTCGATCAGGAGAAAAACGTCCTGTATTTCGGTGGTGTACCCCGGCTTTTAGCTTTGAGCAGAGAGGAACCATGGTCTGAGCGCATAACAAAAGCTTTTGTCTTGCAATTAGTCAAGACCTTGCGTGAGGTCCATACCGTACCCTACAACCTGCAACGTGATTTACAAGCGCACTGGAAGCTGGCCATTCCCCTCCTCGAGGTGAGTAGTTTCGGTTGGCTGCGGACCCAATTGCACGCGATGACGGAACGGGCAGATGCTTTTGGTAAATTGGCAACGGAGGTGTTACAGACGACCGCCTTTCGGCGGGCATTACGGGAATAGAATCTAAACAGAGGGAATTCGTAATGCTACTTAATCAAAGCGAAACAGCTGGTACTTATCGATGGTCCGCACGAGCTGCTGAGCGAGTGCATCTCCCTCACTGAAGTTAAGCTCTTCCAGTCCTGCAGCCCATTTCCGGTAGTCAGAATTACTGAATTGCTTGAGTGGCGTAAATTTTCCGGAGGTCAGGTAGAGGCTATGGTCCCTGAAACTGGTCCAGGCCGAGGCGTAAGAGCGTACACAACCAGCGTCGGTATTTCCGGTTAACCCAGACCAGTCGGCGGTGCAGGGTAGCCCCATGAAGTTATTGTACTGTTTGGCAGCTTCCCCTGTTCCGGCGAGGGAGTGCAAAAGGCTATTGGCAAGAATGATGCTTGCCGGTATGCCGAATTTTTCCTGCTCGGCAGTGGCAACATTACTGAAGCGGCGGATAAAGGCTTCAATGGTGGCCTCATCTATCCGTGCCAGGGCATCAAAGCGGGAGGTTTGACCGCCACCACCAAATAAGTTGAATTTACTCAGTAAGCCACCTTGGACGTCTTCAGGAGTCGCGGCATCAGACAGCGAAACAGGCGGGAGCTCAGCTCCCATTGCAGGAGTCGCAGCGGGTTCCGGTACCGGGTCTCCCAGTCTGATATTAAAGTTTATCTGCTTTTTTGTCAACACAAAGAGCGCAAACCCAACAATGATGAGTCGGAGCCAGTGACGACCGATAAAGCCAGGAAGGGAAGAGAACAACAGTTTCATGTTTGCAACCTTATGGGAACTCGCTAACGCGATTTTCCGATCAATTAACCAAAGATGTTTGTGTTCTGAGTGCAGGCAGCAAAATGATAGGCTAGCCTGGGTAGCCCAGGTGCCGATAAGCAATTGCCGCATTATTTTGTTGTCCCTGTAAGACAGGGTGGTATCAGTCATTATCCTAAAAGTGTACCTGAACTAGTTTGTGATCAGACTTTAGCGTACTAAAAGGATGTTACAAAGATAAGGAAAAATAAAAATAAAAAACAAATTGTTTATTTTATTTCTTTAAATGTTGTTTTTGCAGTTTTTACGTTGAGCTGTCGGTAGCCACCGCTAACGGGAAGGCACCGCTCTGTAACCTCCCCTTGCACCTGCGTGCGCGCCACCTGCCCCGTCCGGATGTCCCAGATCCAGAGCTCGGTGGTGGACGTTGCCAGTAACCGGCCATCGTGCCAGCCCAAAATGCTACCTGCAGGTAAGTTTATCCACCGCTCAAACCGGCCATAATTCGTGAACTGTGCCATCCGTTGCTCATCGGGATAGTATAGTAACACCAGATTTTGATAGACGAAAAGGTGTTCGGGAGAGTCGGAAGCCTGAATGCTTAGCCTGAGGTCATTGCTCTGTTGGCTGATATTACTGCGCTGATCAAGCAGTTTGAGGCGATAGTCCCAGGAGTCGAAGAGCCAGATGCCATTATCCGTTGCCCGGGCAATGACGGTGGGCTGGTCAATATCGTCAAGGTCAAAAAGCTCCAGCCGGCTGATTTCATTTAGGGTACGATCAAGCACGACGACTGTACCGTAGTCGGCATAGTACAGCAGGATAGCAAAGGGATTGGTGACATCCGTGACGTCCGGCACGCCAAGGCTACTGTCAAAAAAGACGAAATCGTTTTGCCCCAGGCGGTTACTCGTTGAGAGTTGACCGTCATTCATGAGAAAGTACTCTTTTCCCAAAGGGTCCAGGAAAAAAGAAACCGGATGGGGCTCCGACTGTGGTTGTGCGGTAGCACAGCCGTAAAAGAGGAAGAAAAAGAGGACCAGCCGCATGAAATTAGGGTTGTTACAGGGATAACGCTCCTTCGGGGGCCACGATTTGATGGTTAGCAGCGTTTCTTTACGGTATGATACGGATTCTCTTTTTGTTGCTGCTTCCGTTGGGTGTTTTATCTGCTCAACAATCGGATACGACCGAAACGATAAATCGTTTCCAAATAGGTGTTGTGTACGGACAGATGGACCACGAAGTTACCTTCACCCCAAATCAACCAGTTGAACCTCTACGAGGTAGCGAGTTCGGGGTAGCGGTGCGTTACTTTGATAATAAGTTAGTGGGTATCCAGGCAGAGCTTTCCTATTTGGAAGCCGGTTGGCGGGAAACACTCGATAGTAGTTTTGCTACCCTGTATGAGCGTAAGACAACTTACCTCGAACTGCAAATCCTGACCCAATTCAGTTTTGGCAAGGGCTTCTTTCAACCCATGCTGCAGGCCGGCCCTTATTTATCATTTCCACTAGAACAAGTGGAACAAATTCCGGTAGAGTACGACCCGGGTGAAGAAGTCATCATCCCTCCCATTTACGGATTTGACTTTCCCTTTCGGCCTAACTATGGATTACGGATAGGAGCTGGCTTCAACATTGAAGCAGGACCGCTAACCTTTCAGCTTGAAGGTCGTTACCTGGTAGGCTTTAATGACCTCGTTCGCACGGGAATCACACAAGTAGCGACTAGCCGACGGTCCGGTATTGGTGGGCACGCTGGCGTGTTTATAGCTTTGTAAACGTCGGTAGACACCGGTAGCATTGATTAGATTTAGCTGACCGCTAAATCTCTTGCTTTAGTCTCTACTATCAGAATGTTTAAACAAGTATACGTATGAAGAGCCTTGATGCGCGTGTTGTCATTATTACTGGAGGAGCTCGTGGGATAGGCAAAGCGACAGCCGAAATCTGCGCGGCCCGCGGTGCTGAAATTGCGGTCTTTGATATTGATGAATCTGCCGGCCAGGAATGCGTTTCCACCTTGATCGAGCAGGGGTATTTGGCTCGTTTCTATGGCGTAAATACCGTAGATATGGAGGCATGTACAGCAGCTGTTGCTGCAGTATTTGATGATTTTGGAAAAATAGATGTACTTATCAACAATGCTGGTATCACCAGGGACAGCAGCTTCAAAAAAATGACCCACCAACAGTGGCAGCAGGTCCTAGATGTCAATCTGACTGGGGTGTTCAATTGCACCAAAGCTGTGTTTCCTTACATGATGGAAGCCGGATACGGAAGGATTATTAACACTTCCTCGGTAGTCGGACTCTACGGTAACTTCGGACAAACCAATTATGCAGCAACTAAAGCGGGCTTGATCGGCATGACCAAAACCTGGGCGCGGGAGTTTGGCAAGCATGGAATTACCGTCAATGCCGTCGCCCCGGGCTTTATTGCGACGGATATGACCGCTGGGATGCCAAGTGAGGTGCTTGCACAAATGCAGAAGAAGATTCCGGTACAAAGGCTTGGGCAACCAGCTGATGTCGCTAAAGCCTATGCTTTCCTTGCTTCTGATGATGCAGCTTTTGTCAATGGCGCCTGTTTAAGTGTGGATGGAGGAATGGTAATTTGACCAAGAGACTTCATTAAGGAAAAAAGCAACGTGAAGTTGAATGCTTTTGCGAGGACTAAAAAAAGCAGCCTCACGCCAGCTTCTCTTTCACTCGTTGGGCTAGTGCAGCATTCATTGCCTCAAATCCCGCTTGTGTTTTTTCGAGAATCATCGCCTTCAGGATGGGAGTTAGTATCCCTTGAAAGTGCTCTCCGTGTTCGAGCGTAGTTGTCCCATCGCTATTGTTCAGCAAGCGGAAATAGTGCTCTCCGTCAAAAAGCCCTTTGAAGAATAAGCTTCCGCACCAGCGTAATTCTCTGTTGGCTTCGAATCGAAGAACAATCGGTTTAAAATCCATATCTCCTGCCGTGACGGCAACTTTATTTCCGGGAGACCAGTCTCCTTCGGCTCGCGTAATAAAAGGGTTCCAATCTGGGTAAGAAGCAAAGTCGGTGAGGATTGCCCATACGACGTCTGGTGCCGTAGGAAGCTGAACGGAAGTATTGATGCTAAATGCCATGTGTTTGCGTTTTGTGTACCGCAAAGGTGGGGGCAGCACCTAGTGCTGCGCCTTGACATTTATCAAGAAATCAGATCATCGCCGTAAGCGACTCATTGTTTCTGCGGTCATGCCCAACATGGAAGCAAGAAACCGCAATGGAATTTGATTAAAGAGCTCCGGTTGGGTAGAAAACAGCAAATCATAGCGTTCTCGTGCGGAGCAAGACAAAAAAGTGAAAATCCGATCCTCCAGAGCGCCAAAACATCGTCCGATAAACGCTTTTTCGAGTTCGGTCCAGTTAGGAACAAGCTCTTCCATCTGGCGGTAATTCTCAGCGGATAGGGTAGCGACCTGGCTCGATGTTAGGGCTTGTACGTTGAAGCGCGCAGCCTGGTCGAAAAGCAAACATTGAATATCGGCAACGAAGTAGTCGGGTGAAAAAATCCACTGGGTGACCTCCTTGTCTTCCGTAGTACCCCAACTGCGTAAGTATCCGTCCAGAAGAAAACCGAGCTTCGGCCCGGCTTTCCCCTGGCGCAAATAGTAACTCCCTCGTTCCAGTTGGGTTACTTCAAACAGGGCTGCTACCTCCGGAATGGAAGGAGCCGGTAGGTGAAGGTGATGAGAAAGAAGCTCGGGCAGTGTGATGGCTTGTTGGACTTGGTTACTGGAAAGGTAATCACTTTCGGGGCACTAAACAGCCTACCAACTATGACGTTGCTTTTGCGGAGTAACCCTGCTGCTAACGGCCACTTCCAGGTTTATTGCCAACTTATTCAGTGATAGGCTCCAAAAAGTTCCCCATCTTTGCCCTAACCGAATCACCTAGCTTTGTCCTCTCCCCAAATCATCATCATTGGTGCCGGCGCAGCCGGCCTGACTGCCGCCATCGAACTGGAGCGCGCCGGATTCGCTCCGTTGCTGCTTGAAGCAAGCGACCGCGTAGGCGGTCGTCTTAAAACAGATGTCGTAGACGGCTTTCGCCTTGACCGCGGCTTTCAGGTATTACTGACGGACTACCCCGAGGTTGATCGTTACCTCGACCTGAAAGCACTGGGAGTGAATACGTTTCGACCGGGCGGCCACGTGCATACCCGTCAGCAACGGTTCCGCTTTGCGGACCCACTCCGCGAGCCCGCACAAATCATTCGAAGTACCCTTTCCCCCATTGGCACGCTTTCGGATAAGACCAAGCTGGCGCGCCTCGGGTTGGCCCTGCGGGCCACCTCCGTGGAAGATTGTTTCAAAGGCTACACGGAACAGCGGACGATTGACTATCTCTGGTCATTAGGCTTTAGTGAGCAGATCGTAGAAAGATTCTTCCGCCCTTTCTTCGGGGGGATTTTTCTGGAGCAGGAGCTGTCCACTCCGGCTGCTATGTTCCGCTTTATCTTCAAGATGTTTGGCAAGGGAGGCGCAGCCCTCCCGGCGGAAGGCATCGAGGCCGTTGCAAAGCAGTTGTCAGCACAGTTGAAAACAACGGAAATTCGATGTGCAACCCCGGTGAAGTCAATTGAAGGGAATACCGTTTGTTTGGCAGACGGTACAGAAATAGCTGCTCCGGGAGGCATCATCGTTGCTTGTGACCCCACCCATATTTTGCCGCGTATTGCCGGCGATCCGGTGCAGTGGAAATCGACCAGCAATCTGTACTTCTACAGCAACCGCAGGCTCAAGGAAAACCGCCTGATCAACCTGGTCTCTGATCCGACTAGCTTGATCAACACCTTTTGCGTGCTTGACGAAGTGGCCCCGACCTATAAATTGGAAGGCCAGGGCGGTAGCCTGATCTCGGTCTCCCTACGGAAGACCATTTCGCGGGAAAGCCAAATTGGTCAGGCAGAGCAAGACCTGCTGCGTCATAGCCGCCTCCCTAATGATGCGCTCCGCTTTCTGAAACACTATGAGGTGAAGCAGGCGTTACCGCAGGTTAACCCGGTGACCTACCGCTATGACCCCAGTCATACGCGGGTGGCGGATCGTATATTTCTGGCTGGAGACCAGCAGCTTAATGGCTCGCTGGATGCGGCCCTGCGCAGCGGCCGCCTGGCGGCTGAAGGCTTGCTGAGCGTCTGACGAATGCCTATCTTTCGGCTATGGCAACAACCTGGCTGCATACAGATTTCGGAACCTTCCAGCTCTCCGCCTCAGAGCGGGGCTTGACGGAGGTCCGCCTGACGGATATAGAAGTTCCCCAATCATTGCCTGAGTCCACCAACCGGCACCTGCGCGCCGCCGCCAGCCAACTCACGGCCTATTTTGCCGGAGCGCTCCAGGATTTTGACCTGGCCCTGGATTGGTCGGGTGCAACAGCATTCCATCAGGCTTGCTGGACAGAGTTGTGTAATATTGAATACGGGCACACCTGTAGCTACCAATATATCGCGGACCGCATTGGAGACCCCAAAGCCTGCCAGGCAGTAGGGCAGGCGAATCGCCGCAACCCCATCGCGATCATTGTTCCCTGCCACCGGGTCATCGCAAAGTCCGGAGACCTGCAGGGATACTTCTATGGACTGGATTTCAAGCGCCGGCTACTCGCACTGGAAAACCCCAAGAGCTTTGCGGAGCAGGGGAGTTTGTTTTAGGGCGCGGCCGCAGGTGCCGGGGGGGGTACAGCAAGCGTTGTGCACCCCAAATCATCTTTTTTACTGCCCGATAAATGCGCGGACCTCGGCAAGGTAAGCCAGCCGCATTTCTTCGAAACGCGTAACGTTAGGAATGTGGTTAACCTCCAGGAGGTACCGTTCTCCATCTAAACCAATGATGTAGTCGTTACCAAGGAAGTCTAGGCCCAGGCCCGCCTGGATTTTTCTGGAATCCGCGAGGAGGGCCTCATCTACCGGCATGTAGCCGGCATTCTCTGGATGTATCGATTTTAACCAACCTTCTCCGGTCAGACGGACCTGCCAATGCTGGTTGCCGATCAAGACAATCCTTACGGCTTCGCCGACATAGTAAGGTTCTATGATGGCGGAGTTGTCGTTCTGGTAGGTCCCGGCAAATTTAGCTTTGTTCTCGCCGCAGTGCCAGTTGCCCCATTTTGCCACCAAAGTGCCGTTAGAGGGCGAAATGGCAACACCTGAAGAGGCATAGCCCCGCCATGCTCCACCGTAGGCAGAATAGCGAAGGGCTCGCGCTAAACACGGAATTTTGAGCCGGCAATCCATCATGGCTTGCGGGTTCGGAAAACAGGGGCCACCCCAGAGCGCCAAGCCCGAAATAAAATCGAGGTCGTCTTCGAAGATGCCGTAATACACAACCTTGTCTACGGGAAGCATGCCCGAACCATTAGTACGCTCCATGAGTAATTTGCCGTCGACCACGGCAATCTTCGGGAGGTACTCATGGTGAAGTACCGGGCCAAAGTGTGCATTTCTGACGGCGGTAAATTCTGCGTGATGCAGACCAATAATGGCAAGTCTTTCAGGCATTTTTTCTGGGTTTAGCCGGAGAAGTAATGAACGGATTGCCGGCAAAAGTTGCAGCGCCGCAGGCGCTTGGTCAAAACTTTCTACCTTCAGCAGACTTTTCATTTTACCCATTATCCTCCGCTCATGCTTCGCGACCATTTTTACCTTCCAACTGATAAGATTTACTTGTGTGGTAACTCCTTAGGCCCACAGCCGCGGGCAGTGGTCGAGCAGTTGGGGACGGAGCTACACAGCTGGCGAAAGCGGGCGGTTGAGGGGTGGTGGAAAGGCGACACGCCAGCCGGAGGCTGGCTGGGTTATCATCGTCGGGCAGAGACCCATCTTGCCGACATCGTAGGAGCGCAACCCAAAGAGGTTACCATCGCCAATGCGCTGACCGTTAACCTGCACCTTTTACTGGTGTCTTTTTTTCAGCCTGCGGGTAAGCGGCGGAAGATCATCATGGAAGCTGGTGCTTTCCCTAGTGATCAGCACGCCATCATCAGTCAGTTGAAGTTTCATGGCCTGGATCCGGAGAAAGACCTCATTGAGATAGGGCCGCGGGATGGAGCATATTCGATTGAAACGCAGGACATCATAGCTGCCATCGAAGAGGCAGGAGATGAACTGGCCCTGGTGCTCTGGACAGGTGTGCACTACTATACCGGGCAACTGTTTGATCTGGCGGCAATCGCTAAGGCAGGCAAAGCCGTTGGGGCAATGGTTGGTTTTGACCTTGCCCATGCCGTAGGGAATGTTCCACTGCACCTGCACGAGTGGGGAGGAGATTTTGCCGTTTGGTGCTCTTACAAATACCTCAACGGAGGCCCGGGTGCCCCGGGCGGTATGTTCGTCCACGAACGTCATGCTGAGAACGAGGACCTGCCCCGATTTGCGGGCTGGTGGGGGCACCGGGAGGAAGATCGCTTCCAGATGCGGCGTACTTTCCGCCCGGAACATGGAGCTGCCGGCTGGCAGATATCTACCGTTCCCGTGTTGGGGATGGCGCCACTAATGGCATCGCTGCCCCTGTTTACACAGGTAGGTGGAATGCAGGTGCTGCGGGAGCGGAGCCTGAAACTGACGAACAGACTTTACGAGCGGTTAAAGGACATTGCTACCCTCACGATCATTACGCCTACCGACCCCGCCCAGCGGGGTGCGCAGCTTTCGGTGTACGTGCCCGGCCATCGGCCGGAATTGGAGCATCAGCTCTCCGATGCAGGCCTCATCGTCGACTACCGTGAGGATAACCTCGGAGGAAGTGATGGGGGCGTCCTCAGGCTGGCTCCCGCTCCACTCTACGCCACGGAGGAAGAAGTAGAGCGCGCAGCAGATATTCTTGAGCAAATGCTAGCCTAGCACACTGTAACATAACGTCAGGTTTGGACGAGGCAATAGTGCAAATTGTTGACTGTTATGCTCGTATGATTGTGGTGGTCAAGTCTGTTGGCCCTTTAGTCTGCTTGGCAGTCATGATCGTCTATCAATAGCATTTTTTAACGGCGAAGAGGCCGTGAGCCTTGTCGTTTTGCCCTTGATCCTTGACTCGGCACCTGCATCCGTGCCCGATAATCAGATGGGGCCAACAAACTAATTAAGGTAGCGCTGCGTTCAGAAATCATCATCCCAATCACTTGAACATGACTTTTCTGCTACTCGGCATTGCTGCCATCCTGTGTATTTTCCTCTTTGGCGATAACAGTGTAACCGATTAAATCCCGCTTTCAGGCATGCGCTATCTTGCTTTTTTATTGCTGTTTACCCTGACGGCCTGCGCAGGAGTTCCTAAGCTGCCCCCGACGGGCAGTTTCCCCGTTCCTCAGGCACCGAATTATGCAAAACAAGAAAACTGGGCGGCATTGCCCAATAGAAACGATCAGGCAGACCGGACTCCCGGTAAGTCCTTGAGGGACCAACAAGCTACGGCAAAAGCCGATGTTTTCTACGTGCATCCAACCATCTATTTCAAAACCCGTAAAGGGAATTTGCGGTGGAATGCAAACCTGCAGGACGATAAGCTGAACGAGGACGTAGATGATTCAGCTATGCTTAACCACGCGAGCATTTTCAATGCTGCCGGCAGGGTGTATGCTCCACGCTACCGACAGGCACACATCAAAGTGTTTTACCCCGAGGGCAGGGAAGTAAGCCAGCAAGCCCTCGACACGGCCTACACGGATGTACTGTCTGCCTTTGACTATTATTTGGAGCACTACAATGAAGGAAGGCCGATAATCATCGCTAGCCACAGCCAAGGAACTACCCACGCTAAGCGCTTACTGGCAGACCGCTTTGATGAGCCGGAGATGCAATCGAGGTTAGTTGTTGCCTATCTGGTCGGTATGCCCGTATCGGCAGATGCATATGCTAATATCCCCGTTTGCGAATCTCCCGATCAGACGGGGTGTTTTGTGAGCTGGCGAACGTACCGCGAAGACTTCAAGCCCAAAAAGAATTACCGGGATACAGTTTCTAATATTGCCGTAGTAAACCCGCTTACCTGGCGAACTGACACGACTCGTGCTCCTGCTTCGATGAATCTGGGAGGTGTGCTGTACAATTACGATAAAGGACCTTTGCCCGAACTGGTATGGGCTGAACGGAGGGGAGCCGGTCTTTTTACCAATAAGCCCCGCTTCTTTGGGGACATATTTTTTACTACCCGAAATTACCATATCGGAGATTACAACCTTTTTTGGCTGAACATTCGGGAAAATGCCGTCGCCAGAGTTACCGCATATTTTGCGGAATAGGGAGGTGAACCGATTGGCTACACCAGGGATGAACGGCAATTAGGCGCTACTGCTACCAAGTATTTGGGGGCAACATTCAAAGATACTAGAAATCCATTCCCATAGACAGGTGAAGAATAGGCTTTTGTCGGATGCTGGTCTCTACTCCCCAGGCGTAGTCGGCCCGAATGTAGTAGCCGAAAATGCTGGTTCTGGCGCCGAAACCGTAGCCGTAAATTACGGGGTCACGGAATCGCCGGACCCTGATCGTTACCGGACCCGATTGTCCCAGATTCGGGTCAGGATAGGTGGTGAGGTTGACGGGGTTGTCTTCGTCAAATGGGTCTGAGCCCGACCAGGCGGTACCAATATCGAAGAAAGTGACCAGCTGGAAGTCGCGGAGCAATTTCGACCGGAGATTGCGGAAGAAATAATTGAAAACAGGAATGCGAACTTCAGCATTACTGAGGACGTAGGTTCCCCCGTTTCTTATGTTGATGTTAAACCCGCGGAGCGGGTTGGCAAGATCCTGGAAGACAAAGTTTCCGGTTTGTGGCGTTGGGATTGATTCGTTGAAATTCTGGGTCAAGCTATTGTCAGCTCCTCCGAGGTAGTATAGGATACGTTGATCGCCGAAGTTAGTGGCACCTGCGATGCGTAACGCAAGAATGCTGCGTTTGTCCAGGCGCTGGTAATGGCGGGCATCAAAGCCAAAGATCCCGAGGAAACCTGGCTCGAAGCCGGTCATTGCTCCTTCATCTCCGAAACTGATGTTGAAGCTCTTATAGAAATCAGCATAGACTTTATAGCGGCTTCCCATCCGCATATTAGTGGCTAGGTTCAGGGTATTGTCGAAAACATACTCCAGGCGCGCGCCAACGCGCGCTTGGTTGTCCGGAGCATTCTGTAGTCCTGCTAATTCGGTTGGCAGGTCCTGAATCCGATCACGGCGAACAGTTGCCGTAGCCCGCAGGGAGGTGAATACGTCGAGCGGATAACGAATACCGTACTGTGCGAGTAAGGTGTTTTCTTCGATCAGGCGAGGCCGACTGGGAACCAGGGGGTTAAAGAATCCCTGCTCAAGCCGGCGGTTTCTGCGGTAAACCGAGAAAATGCGATCGAGACGGTGCACGCGGTTCTCGAAAGTGGCAAAATATTCTGTTCCGTTAAAGTTGGTTGGAACGCGTACGCCTCCGGTAATGGAGTAGTCTTCAAACAGGTCGATAATGTTACTCTTGAAGAGCAACCCGAGGGGTTGCTGAGTAAAACCTTGTGGATTAGCGCTAAAGCTATTGAGACCCGCAAAAAGCGGGTCGTTATCAAGCTCGGTTTTGACGTAGTTGACCCGGAAAGTCAGACGATAGGGCTTGATCTTTCCGTTGATGAATTTATAGGTGCGGTTGAGTTCTGCGATTGGCCGTTCACCGCGCAGCAATGCGTTGACGGCGCGCTCCCGCTTCTTCTTGTTTTTAGCATCCGGAGCTACGACGGTAAGGTTGGGTCGTGTCCCCAGAGAGTCTGCTCCGGTAGGAACCGGTCCCTCTTTCGTCAGCGGCTCATTACTCAGAATATCCTCTTCGTTGATCGGGTCAGGGGTGCTGCCAGGAGGATCAACGAAATCATCGAAACGAGTTTGGAACAGGTAAGCGTCTTCAGCTTCTTGCACACTTGGTTCTGCGGCATTTATTTGGTTGGGGGCCACCAGATTGCCCGTTGGCGCTGTTTCTGGGGTAGTAAGAACGGGAACCCGTTGCCCGGCTGCCAGATAGCTTTGCCGCCGAAAGGAGGTGGGAGCCGTAGCAACGTTCAGGGTAGTGTCGAAGGTGAAGGTCCTGAGTAGTTGCCCCTGGTCAGCAAGGAATAATTCTACGCCAACCGGCCGTTTACCACTGCTGCTTTGCCGCTCAATGTTCGTTGCATGGTTCGTGACGGCCTCTACTACTGCCCGCTCCTTGATGATCGGGAAGACGACAATCGAGTCGACGGGTAGCGAGTCAATATTGGCCAGCACGCTGTCAGCGTGCATCGTAATCTCGTCGCCAGTGTTCAGGTAGATTGTTTGCTCGTAATGGTCGATGTAATCTTCGAGGTGGGCCTGGTAGCGATTGGTGATGCCGGCGGCATCACTGAGGAAACTGAAGTGGACATTGTCGATGGCAACTGGGTTGCGTTCATCGGATAGTGGCGTATCGGTAATCCGTACGAGTTCTCCGCTTTTACTGTCCAGGTCGTAGTACCAAAGGTCAAAGTTGTTGATCGGCAGGGTAGTGTCTAGTTTCTCCCGTTTGCGCAGGGTGCTGGATTGCCGGTTGCTGGCAAAGACGATTCCCTGACGGTCACGAATTTTGACCGGCATTGCGTCCAGATCATCCCAGAAGTCATTCGTTATCCTGATGGCAGTCCTGACGTTCAGCGCGTAGCGGTACAGGTCAGTTTGTCCGAAAGCACTGGCGGTCATGATCATTGACCCGGGGTCAATGTATTCCATGCTAAATACCCGGTCCAACGTTATGTCCAGGTCTTCCGTGACGTCCTGTCCACTGTTCAGGTCATACCGCATAATGCGTGGTCGGTCACGATTCTCATAAAGAATAGCAAGTTCCTGGTTGGTAGGGGAAAAGCTAAGTAAGGGGTAGTTGTAATCGGTAGCCTGCAGTAGGTTACGCTGCCCGCCTTTGAGGACCAGCTCTCGTTCTCCGGTTTGCAGATTTTGTAAAAAGACCTTATACCGACCAATTTCATTTAATACGTACGCCACCCGAGCGCCATCCGGGCTGATGGCCACCTGCGTTACGGGTAGCTGTTTCTTGTTCTTGATCTGAACTTCGGTGTTTCCGGGAAGAGTACGGTTGCCCAGATCCTCGTTATAGCGCGCCCGGAAAAATTCCATCCAATTGAAGAGGACGTTGTCGTAGTTGCTGCCAAGAACATAGAGGAAACCATTGTCTACTGAGCGGTTTATGCGCGTGAGGTAGAGTAAATTCGACACGGTTGGCTTACCGTAGTTTTCAGCAACATAGTACCAGAAAGCATGGCCTGCAAGTCCGGGATAGTCTCCCGCAAGGTCTTTAAAGGTCTCATACTCTCCACTACCCAGTAATTGCCTTAGCTGGTCGTCTTTTTGGGTGTTCCAATCCTCGCCAAGGTAGGCAATCAGCCCGCTTTTAAACCAGGGAGGGAGGTTCAGTAAAACAGCATTTTGCACTACTTCCTGGACGGAGCTACCGTAGAGCATGTGTTCAATGTAGACACTAGCCATGGCTTCGCGTACCTGACGGCGCAAATCGGTATGATCACCATTGAAGTAGACAAAGGCTTTATTGCCCAGAAACTTGGTCTGGGTAGCAGAGATATAGCTTGCGCTTTGGCCCAGATTTTGTGATCCCGGAAGAGTAAATACCTCCTCGGAACCAATATTGCTCTGCTTGAGGTCGGTTACGTCTCGGTAGACAATCAGCTGTACCTTTTCATTCATTCGGTGCTCGAGCATCTTCTGGATATAACCAAAATCATACTCGGCCATCTGCACCACAGATTGTCCCAGTTCACGTCCTTCACCGTACCAGTAGGTGATGAAATTATCTGATTCATACTGCTCCCAGCTTTCAAAATCTTTATGATACTGTACCCGGTTCTTCCCAAACTCTACCTGCGAGGTTTGGGCGGTCAGCATTCCGCAAAAGCAAAGCGTCAGGAAGAGTAATAGATAGCGCATACAAATCTGTTTTGACTACTGGACGGTACCAATGTAACGATTTGATGCGCTGAAGGTTATATTTCGCATAAACCTCTTGGGGGAATCTTCCCTAAAGGTCGGTTAAACGCTAATGAGATGGCGTGTAACTACTGTTTTTGGAGGTAATCGCTTACCATTTCCTGTACAACATCCTTCAGGTAGACCCCGCGCTCCTTGGCTTGGTCCTTTAATTCCAGGAGGTGGTCTTTTTTGAAAATCAGGGTTACGCGCTTGGTGTCAGGCGCTTTTTCGCCTCTTGGGGAACGATCTTCGTCGGCTACGGTGGATTGGATCAGAAGATCAAGGCCGGTTTTGCGGCGGCGTCTGGATCGGGGCGCGGGCGCAGGTGCCGTGGAAGGGGCAGGAGCCTGCTTACTTTCCCGGGCGAAACTGTCGCTCAGGAAGGCATCGAGGTCTGCGGTAAATTTTTTGCTTGAGAGCTTACGCCGGGCCTGAGGTGTGGAAGAGGGGACCTCAACCTCGATTTTTTCAGTCGCAACAGGGGCCTCGTCCTGCTCCGCTGCTGCGGTGTCCCGCGCAGGGGGATCTTGCTTGAGGGGTTCCTCAAACAACCCGAAGAGATCATCTGTGAAGCGCTTCTTGGCCATTATTGCGGGTTTATTTCGCGGTGGTTGTTTTATCAGAACGCTCCCGGAGGTGAATTGGGTCTGCTGTCCGTTCAATTATTTCCTTACAAACGCTGAGGTAATCTTTGGCACCGTTACTGCTGCGGGCGTAGTCGAAAATATCCTGCCTGCTGGCAGGCGCTTCCGCCAGGGCTACATTGTCTCTGATGTAAGTCTCAAGAAGAAGCGGGCCAAAGTACTTTTGGATAGTCTCTACAACGTCTCGATTCAACACCTTTCGGTGGTCATACATTGTTGCAAGAACCCCACTGATATGGAGCTCTTTATTAAGGCGTAGTTTGACCTTTTGGATGACTTGCTTAATCTTAGCCAGTCCCTGCAGAGCGAGGAATTCAGTTTGCAAAGGAATGATCACCTGCTGACTACTGGTGAGGGCATTGAGTGTCAATAGGCCTAGGCTTGGTGGACAATCAATAATGATGAAGTCATAGTCGTCATCAACGCCCGCAAAAAGCTCCCTGAGAATGAATTCTCTGCCTGCCTCGTTGACCAATTCCATCTCTGCGCTGGAGAGGTCGAGGCTGGAGGTGATGACGTGCAATCTTTCTTTTGCTTCAAAGGGGACGAGATCACTCTCTCCCATGATGCTTTCGTAGATGGTAACATTCTGCCGCGGGATACCCAGGGAAAGTGAGAGGTTTGCCTGTGGATCGAGATCGACGAGCAGCACTCGTTTGCCGAGCTCGGCCATTCCCGCGCCAATATTAATGGCGCTGGTCGTTTTTCCGACGCCGCCTTTGTGATTCAGTAAGCTAATTACGGTAGCCATATAGTATTGATGGGCCTTGGTTGGCCGCGAAGGTATGACAACGCGACCGTCTTGAAGCAAGATAAGTAAAATAAGTGGGTTAGTTCGTCGGGCGCACTTTCACGGGTTTGCCAAACAGTACCGGAATTCCCTTCGCCTCCAATGCTTTACGGTAGCTCACAGCTGCTTTTTTTGCCGAAGGGCGGTCGGAATAAAGTTCTCCTATATATAAGGTCTCACGATTTCCGTCAGGCCAACTGTTGAGACAGTTGGTAGAGGTGGTATTAATATCGGTAATTCCACCCGCCTTTAGCAAGTCTATTCTGACCGCTAGGGCAGCTTGGTCGAGCAGCGCATCGACCACTATAAAAGACCGTGAGGTGATGACAAAGCCATCACACCCTGCTGCTGTTCCTTCCATTGCTCCTGCGTCCGCGCCCTCTTGCTGGTCTTCCGCCGGAGGCGCTGTCTCAGCAAGTAGGTAGCCTTCTTCGAATGGGTCAGGGACAATGGGACCGTAATTCTCCTCATAGGTAAGTAAGCTAAGCAGGGAAACTACGCCGATCAGGAGAAGGGCGGTAAGTGCCTGCCGGCGTGACTTGGCGCGCTCTGCTGGAGTAGGTCCATAGTCTGGTTTTTTCCGGATGAGCGCGAGGATGTCTTCTTCCTTACCGTATTTATCGAGGTAGTTATTGAAGGCGTGCCGGGGACTTGGTGTTTCGCGGATACGCAGCTTTCCTCCTTTGGTTACCACGATCAGGCCAACCCCGCTTTTTTTGCACTGCTTACGTAGCTGTTGATATTCGGAGGGTTTAACAATGCTGTCCTCTCCGATTGCAATCCATTTTTCATTCGCTGGATACCGTGCCAGTTGCTGAATTGCACCAATGCTACTTAGTACGGATAATTCAAGCTTCCGAATACCTGCCGTAATCAGGGACGAACCGATGATGAATACCCCAAGTAGAAGTAGCGTGTTGAGGGCGTTGAAGTACCATTGGTATCCCAAGACAATTGAAAGACCAACAATTAAAGCTACCGCGAATACGCTGCCTACCCAGCGGATCCGGTCAGGATTCTCCTTAAGCTTAAGCTGGTGAATGGTCGTTCGGCTTTTCGCTTCAATCACTACCGTGTAAGGTCGATTCCTGGCACGCATAAAAGCCAGAAAGACGTCGGCACGTTTAAGTTTGGTGTACACTTCCGTGTCTATGAAAATGCGACGTCGTCGGTAATAGCTTTTGTTGATTCCTTCGGCAACAGTATTTTGTATGAATTTTTCGGGGAGGGCCTTTTTTGACATGTGGCAAAAATATTAAAACAACTCAATATGTTTTAATATTTAAATTATTCATTTTTTTTGTTTGTTGTGTTTTTGCTTTAGCATTAAGCAAGCGGTGTCGCGAAACGATTGTGTCTTCTATTTTGATAAAAGCCTAAACAGAAGTCTTCGTGGATCTCCAACAGGAAAGCCATTCGGAGGTAATTGCGCTGCTAAGTTTTCTGAGGCTGGAAAAGATTACGCATTTCTTAGCCACGGCCACCGCGTATTTTAGCAAAAAATAGCTTGGAACGATTTTTTTTGGGTGATGTTCACAACATATTGAGGACAATTGCTACTTTTATCCCCAGTTTCACTGTCTCCGTACGGTGAAGCGTGCTTTTGTGCTTTTCTCCACTCACGGAAATCGGTGCATTTGCGATAGTTTATCCTTGTGCACTTGCACCTTTTTTTAGATCTCAGAAAATTAGACGATACATGAGACAAATTTTACCCGTAGCGGCTTTTGGCCGCTCCCTTTTCCTCACGATGTTGCTGGTATGCTTTGCTGCCGGCCTCTCGGCGCAGGCCTTTACCGCGGCTACCGCTGCAGGTGATCCTGTAGGCATTCCTGATAATGCCTTCGACTCTGACGCCCCTGATCTGGCGACGATGGCTTCCAAGAGTGTAACTGTAACCGGCATTGATGCTGGTAACACTGTTACTGATCTTGAGATTTCCATGAAGCTTAACCACACTTGGGTTGGTGACCTCACCATCTTCGTAGAAGCTCCTAACGGAAACATCATCACGTTGATGAATCTTCCCGGTAACGACGGTTCTGGCTGTTGTGGAGATTCTTCTGATCTTGACGAAGACTCTCCGATCTCTTTCTCTGACGCTGCAGGCACTTCTGCTGAGGCAATGGGCGCTACCATCTTTGGTACTGACGTAGTATGTGAAGATGATGGCATTTGCTCGTTCTCTCCTAACGCTGGTGTTATTGCTGCTGCTCCTGCAGGTGCTACTGGCGCTCTTGTTGCTACGTTGGAAGAGCTTGGCCTGGCTGGCGATGCTCTCAACGGAGAATGGACGCTTTGGGTTGGTGACGAAGCTGGTGGAGACGTAGGTTCGATCAGTGGTCTGATCGAATCTTTCGTTGTTTCTGGTGTTGGTGTTTTCGTAGAGCCACCTTGTGACCTCGAAACTAACCTCGCTTGTATCGGTAATGTTAACCTGACGCTGAACGACGAATGTCGTGCACTGTTGATTCCTGAAATGGTAGTATCTGGCGACTACGGTTGTATTACGCCTGCTGATCTGGTAATCACGGTAATGGATAGCGACCCATCTAACGGTCCTATCATCGACGGTTGTGGTACATTTAACTACACCGTAGAACTGGAAGGCGAAGATGTTGCCCAGCCAACAATTGGCTTCACGGGTGACTTTGCTCCAGGCAACTGGGATACTGATAATGACGCGTTCTCTACCACTACGGGTGATGACGTTAACACCACTGAGTTCACTGCTTCAAGCATGACCCTTACCACCTTCGCTGGTAATAACGACGGCGGTGCATTTGTTGCTCAGGCTAACTACACGTTTGCAATCGACGGTACTATTGCCTTCGACTACGACTACAATGGTGTAGATCCTGGCTTTGATGCCGGTGTTGTTTTCACCAACTTTGAAGGTGACTTCAACAACCAGGAAATTAACGTATTGGAGCTTGGCGGACCTGCATCAGGTACTGTCACTGCTGACGTAAGCCCAGGTGACGTAGTTTACTTCCGTGTTTTTGATGATGGTTTCCAGCCGTTCGCTCCTAACACAGATGAGCCTACAATTATGGTCATCGACAACTTCCGTTTTGACCCAGAAGTAAGCGACGTTGATCTCAGCGAATTCGCTTTCGAAAACTGCTGGGGTACTGTAACTGCTGAAGACAAGACTGCTCCTATCGTAGTTAACCAGGTAGCTCCCATCGACCTGCTTTGCGTAGACGTTGACGAAAACCGCGTTGAGCTGTTGGACAACAGCATCAGCCGTTGCTACAATGTATTCGGCAGCACTGGTGCTACGGTACCAGGTTCTATGGAGTTCTCTCTGAACGTTGCGCTTCGTGCCGGCACGAACGCTCCTGTAGTACCGACGTTCACTGATGGTTGTGCTGAGCAACTGGAAGTATGTGTAACGGAAAGCTTCGCCACTGACGCTAACGACCCAATGTGTGAGGATATGGTACTGACGCGTACGTTCACTGCTACGGAAGTATCTTCTTGCGTCAGCGCTGCTGGCGAAGGCAATGCACCTGCTGTTGCTTCTTACGTGATCACGTTCACGCGTCCGGGTCTTGACGACCTCAACGGTGACAACATTCCCGCAACGGCTAACTTCGAAAGCTGTGGTGATGCGAGCCTTGGTAACCCAGCTCCACGTCCCGATGACTACCCATTCCTTGCGATCGGTGGCCGTACGTTCAACCTGTCTATCGACCAGACGGTATGTAACATCGGTGTAACTTACGCTGATGGTCCTTCAACGAGCACTTGCCCGAACACGTACAAGTTCGTTCGTACTTACACCGTTATCGACTGGTGTAACCCAAGTGAAGTAGCCACTTTCTCTCAGATTGTGAAAGTAGG
>CAZTTF010000407.1:0-3634 GCA_964616365.1 uncultured Lewinella sp.
GCGAGTAAGGGCACGTAAATGCCTACCTGACCGTCGAGGGCCGTCAGTCCCAGGCCTCCTACCCAGTTGAAAGTGCCCCTGATGGGGTCATTGCCGGTGGCTTTAGCGCCGTAGAAGCCCGCGTCAAAGAATGCAGTCAGGGGGAGTTTGTCTAGCGGGAGGTCCGCGTCAATATTCAGCGCCGTCAGGTAGCTGTTGCTTCGGCCGAAGCCGAAGGCGGGGCTGATGGGAGCTCTGAAGCCCCCTTGCCGTTGGCCGATCTGCTGTTCTGCCCAGCTGCCGACGGGGGCACCCCGACCGGCAAAAAGGCCGTCGTAGCGGTAGTCTGCAGCGGCATTGTCCACGAGGCTGAAGGCGTTCGCTGGCTTGAAGGCACTTTCCCGGAGGTCGTTACTCAGGAAATATCCTCCGAACAAACGCCAGCGGAAAAAGCGATCCTGCTCATACTGGTAACCGCCCGTAAGCTGCGCCTCCAGGCGCAGGTGGCTGGCTTCAAAGGCTTCGCTGCGGTCCCCGTCCCGATTCTTGTACTCCAGGTGGACAGACCAGTTGCGCGGGTTGATCTCACGCTGAAGGCGGCGGGTGTAACCCGCCCTGATGAAGACGTTGCCTTGCGTCTGAGTACCACTCGGGAGGGTGTCTCCGGCGAAAACCGGACGGTCCTGAGCCAGATTAAGTACCTGTAGTGTCAGTTCACTCTCCCGCTCCGTAATTGGCGGGTGGTCGAAGGTGAGGGTAGCGCGCAGCGCCGTCCGTTGATACGAATAGGTCTCGTCAGTACGGGTAAGGGTGAAGTCACTGAATCGCTGTGTGCCTAATCCAAGGATCAGACTTTGGGTGCCGGTAAATGGGCGGGGCATGCGGTATTGAAGGCCGGAGAATCCGGTCAACTCCTGACTCCTGAAACCATACATTGGTGCTAATATCCACTCAAAACGACGTGGTTCCAGGGTGCGATTATGGAGAGCTGCACCCAGTTGGATGCCATCGTTGAGGTTGTAACCAAGTAGCGGCAGCAGAAAACCTTGTTGGTAGCCGTCAATCTCTTGGGCCGTCCCGAAGCCGGGTTTGGCCAGCCGTTTACCGCTCGTATTGTTGGTTGTCCATAGGTCAAGCGGATTGCTAATCATGTACCCTGCTTTTTCGGGGTACCTGGTAAAAGTGACTGGTGGCTTGCGGCTGCCCTTGTGTTTAACTTCGGGGTAAGCAGGATTGGTGTCGCCTGCAACGGTAGTACCCTTTCCGGTGGCTCGGTAGTCACTCGTGGTATTGGTCATGAACGCAGCGGGAAACCAGGCAAGGAATGCTTCCGGCTGGAAAGTGCTCTGGTTTCCTGCCATGGCAGCGAAGAAATCTTCAGGTTGCGGATGTCTGAATTTCCATGTCTCGTAATAGGCCTGCATCGCCAGGTCAAGGGAGTCTTTGCCCACATAGCCTTCCAGCTCTTGCAGGGCAAGACTCGGTTTGCTGTAGGCTCCGACCCAGTAATTGATCTGGCTAAGACTGTCGGAGCGGGTGTCCGGCGCCTGGTCTTTGCCGAGGCGGGCGGAGAGGTGGTATCCGAGTCGGTCATAATCAACCGTTCCGACGATCGGGAAATCCAGATCCAGGTCGGGGTAGAACATGGCCATGTACCGATGCTCGTAGTAGGAGTTGAGGCCTTCATCCATCCAGGGGTGGTCGCGTTCGTTGCTGGCCAGAACGCCATAAAACCAGTTGTGGCCAACTTCGTGGGCCAGCACTTCGTCGAGGTCGGCGGCACTGGCGTTGCGGCCAATGACGGTGATCATGGGGTATTCCATGCCGCCGCCGGCGCTCAGCGCCGACTGCACCCCCGTTACCTGTGGGTAAGGATAGCGACCAATATGGGAAGAATAGAAACGCGTGGAGCGTTTAAGGTAGTCGGTGGCGTCCTTCCAAAGGGCGGCTTCGGTTTCAGTGAAGAAGGCCCAAACGTCCACGGTCCCTGGCTGCTCGATCCCGCTCACGGCATCCTGCGGCCGCGCCCCCAAGACGAGCGTATCGTGCAGAACCTTGAAACGCTTATCGGCAAACCAGGCAAAATCGTGCACCTGTTCCGCTCGCCAGGAAATCGTTTTTGTGGTCGGGGAAGAGGCCGGAAACGGTTCCGCGACGTAGCCCTCGCGGAGGTCCGCCCGCTGCGCCAGTTCGGCCTTGTTTTCTGCCGCTTTGCGGAGCAGCCATTGGCGTTCGCCAGGCTCCTGTAGCGTGCCGGTTGCCCCAACCCGGTAATTGTCCGGAAGGGTGAGCCGGACGGTGAAATCGCCGAACTCGCTGTAAAATTCGCCTTGATCAAGGTAGGGCATCTCGTGCCAGCCGTTACGGTCGTAGACGGCTGGCTTGGGGTACCATTGGGTCATTTGATAGCTCTCACCAACGTGCCCCAGACGGCTGAAACTGGCCGGTATCTTTACCCGAAACGGGGTCTCGATCGTTAGCTCGTTCCCGGGAAGGAGCGGCTGGGGAAGTTGTACGCGGATCACATCAGGATCTGCTGTCTCTTTCATGCTGACGGCCTGGCCACCGATGGAAAAATCAAGGCTGTCCAGGGTGCCCCGCTGGGCAGCCTCGGCGAAGTGAAAGCGGGTATTACCATTGCGCAGTTGCTGGCGGGCAAAGGCGGAGCGATCGGAACTGTAGGCTCGTGGCCAGACGTGAAAAGGAATTTCGCGCAGGGTGTCTGGCGAGTTGTTGCGGTAGCGCAGCTTCAGATGCGCATGCAATACGTGTTTTTTGTCGTCTAATTTTGCCTCTATCTGGTAATCCAGGCTTTGTTGAAAGTAAGCTTCCTGGGCGCGCACGCAGGTGCAAAGGAGGCTCAGGAGAAGGCAGAAAAAGGGCGTTTTGGTCATTGGTCCGAAGTTGGCGAATAAACGGAAAGGCAAGGTACGTGCTCTCTGTTCAGCTCGTCGGACGAACTTTTCTCTTTTCGCCTGCTGGGCAGGCGGTTGGAAAAGGATTCGTCGGACGAGGGGGCGCAGGTCGTCCGACGACTCGACGCGCTTTGCCATGTTGCTCTCTCCTCAACTCGTCGGACGAACTTTTCCCTTTTCACCTGCTGGGCAGGAGGTTGGAAAAGGATTCGTCAGACGAGGGGGCACAGGTCGTCCGACGAGTTGTTTTAAGCCGGCAGGCCGAAAACCTCGTCTGACGACTCGAACCCTTCTTGCCGCGTTGCTCCTTCCCCAACTCGTCGGACGAACTTTGCCTTTTCACCTGCTGGGTAGGCTGTTGGAAAAGGATTCGTCAGACGAGGGGGCGTAGGTCGTCCGAAGAGTTGTTTTAAGCCGGCAGGCCGAAAACCTCGTCTGACGACTCGAAGCGCTTTGCCATGTTGCTCTCTCCCCAACTCGTCGGACGAACTTTCCTCTTTTCGCCTGCTGGGCAGTCGGGAGGAAAAGAATTCGTTAGACGAGGGGGTGTAGGTCGTCCGACGAGTTGTTTTAAGCCGGCAGGCCGAAAACCTCGTCTGACGACTCGAAGCGCTTTGCCATGTTGCTCCTGCGCCCCAACTCGTCGGACGAACTTTTCTCTTTTCGCCTGCTGGGCAGTCGGGAGGAAAAGGATTCGTCAGACGAGGGGGCGAAGGTCGCCCGAAGAGTTGTTTTAAGCC
>CAZTTF010000408.1:0-2729 GCA_964616365.1 uncultured Lewinella sp.
TCCGGGCGCTGTCTGATTTTAAGCGTGAGGACCTCGTCAGCACCGAGGGCAGGGCGCTACACATCGAAGACCCGGAGCGATTGCGGGGATTGTTGGTATAAAAACCGTTGGCGGTTGGCGGTTGGCGGTTGAATCAACGGGGCTACCCCGTTTAGCTTGTCAGTAACTCGATCAACTCTGCAGTCATCATACTGGTCGCTCCCCATATTTCTTCGCCGCTGACCGACCAATAAGGTACTTCCGGCAAGATCATCCCGTTGGCTAATTTTCGGTCACCAACCTGCAGGGCTTCGGTAGCCAGAAACGCGGCCAGGGGCAGCTCCAGCGTACGGGCTACTTCGCTGGCCTGTGGAATCAGTGTGGGCTGATATGGCATAACCCCCACAAATGGATCGACCAGGAAATTACTAATCGGGATATAAAGCTGTGTCAACCCTCCTAGCACCTCAATATCCTTTCGTCCCACCCCTACTTCTTCTTCCAATTCCCGCAAGGCGGTATCAACGGCATCAACATCTCCCGGATCAACTGAGCCGCCGGGGAAAGATATTTGCCCTGCGTGACGATCGTTAGCCGGGCTTGTCCGCTGGATGTAGAGCAAGTGCAAGGCATCCGCAACGGGGTACAGGAGAGCCATCACCGATGCCCTGCGGGCATCAGCGGGAGGGCCGCTGTAATCTCCCCGCAAGGGGGGCGCCATTTTGAGTTGGGCCGCTTGCCCGGGTAGTTGTCCAGCTTGCAACCGCAGTCGTAACCGGTCTGTCAGTGCTTGGTCCTGAGGAGAAAGAGACATTTGGAAGAGAAGTGAATCGTTGTAAAAGCAGGCTAACAGCCTACAGATTACTAACCTTCAGATAATTATCCAATGCCATTTCCATGCTCGGCACCTTCGGGGGCTCCGGAGCAATATTTACCGTCAGTCCTCGGTCCTCACAAGCTTTCGTGGTTTTCCGCCCAGCCACTGCGAGACGTGTTTCCTTTTGCTGGAACGTTGGGAAGTTCTCGTAAAGCGAGTCAATGCCTAACGGGCTGTAGAAAATGAGGATGTCGTAGAATACATTCTCAAGATCACTCAAATCAGCAGCTACCGTCCGGTACATCAGTGCCGGAGTCCAGTCAAACTCATTATCGTTCAGGTACTTGGAGACGAATTCAGAACCAAGGTTACTGGTTGGCAGTAAGAACTTCTCCTTGCTTTTGTGTTTCTTCAGGGTCGGGGCAAGGTCCTGGATCGTGCGCTGACCAAAAAACACCTTACGCTTACGGTAAACGATGAACTTCTGCAGGTAATTGGCAATTGCCTCCGTCATGCAGTAGTACTTCGTTTCCTGGCTCATTTCTATCCGCAGTGCCTTGCATAGCCGGAAGAAGTGCTCAATCGAGAGCTTGGATGTAAAAATGATGGCAGAGAACTCGTCAGGACGAATCCGTTCCTTGCGAAACTCTTTCTC
The DNA here is from genome assembly GCA_964616365.1 of uncultured Lewinella sp. Classification (GTDB taxonomy): domain Bacteria; phylum Bacteroidota; class Bacteroidia; order Chitinophagales; family Saprospiraceae; genus Neolewinella. The sequence goes on from CAZTTF010000408.1 coordinate 1,452, forward strand.
CGTCAATCCCTTAACCTCAATAAAGGGGCGCCAATCGATCTTAAGATCGTATTTTTTCTCCAGGCGCGAAAACGGACTCCGCTCAGGCTGTGGCTGAGAAACCAGGATGGTTTTGACGGGCTTGAACGTCTTTTGCTTAGTTGCACTTTCGGCTGCAGAACTCATATGCGTCGCTCTAACTTAGGTTTCAAAAAAGAATGCTTCCCGATTAGACTATACCACTGTAAGCGAAACACAATTAATTAGGTCAGGGTGTCGCTTAAATAGCGGTAAATCAGGAGCAAAGGGGCTATTTCAATGGCGCAAATATACAATAATATGTGCACCGGCCGCTGAAACACATAGCGTTTAGCCACAACTGCTCCCCGCAATAGGTGAAAGCAGTACACTATAACAATTGTACCTAAAGCGCCATAGATGACCGGTAGCGTCCACTCTTCGGTCACGTAACTGGCCAGTAAGTTGAAAGGGACCAGAAATAGGCCGGTAAGTATAGAAAACACCATTACCATAAAAGCATAATAGCTAACCTCCTTACGAACCGGGAATAAGCGGGCATAAGCCCACAGCACCCACTGTTTGAGACCGACAAGCCCCGCGACAAAAAGAGCATATAGTGCCCAACTTGACCAAATACCTACTCCGAGGCTGATATCGTGGTTAATGGCAAAGAGATAAACATAAAAGCCCAGTACAAAATTGAAGAAAAAATATCCAATCCAAAGTGCCGTGAGTTCTCCCCCCGACCGGCGGGAGAAGATTTGTTTCATCATACTAGAGTTGGTAGTCGATCGCAGGCAAGTGCGGTAAAACTTACCGTAAAGGAGCCAGATCACAGCCATCCCGAGCAACAGTATCAGGTTGATCGCCAGCAAACTACCCTGTCCTTTATTAGGGTCTGTGGATTGGATGACAATTGGTCCGGAAGTAGCCGCTGTAGGCGAGGTATTTGCCGCGGACGCAGGTGCAGTGGACGCTCCCGGAGCAGCATTAGGTCCGGCTGGTCGAATATCGAAGGGTGAGTACTCGCGCTTGGAGCTTACTCTGGTGGCTGCCGCAGGCAGCCGTTCGGTCAGCTCAAACGGGTTACTACGATCCTGCGCCAACAGCGTTGGCGTAGATAAGATCAGCAGAAAGAGTAAGAGTAGATAGCGCAAAGTAAATCTCGATTCCAGAGGGGCTAATATAATGCGTGGTTTGACAACAATGCCTGGTTTCTTCTTATTGAAGTGGACCTAACACTGATGTTTGGTTTATTTCATCTGTTAGTTTTTTAGT
>CAZTTF010000409.1:0-6057 GCA_964616365.1 uncultured Lewinella sp.
GCATAAAGCAATATAACCACAACGGTGGCACGCAGATTGATGACTTAAACGCTACATTTGGAAGAACACATTGGAAACCAACGTGAAAGCTAAGTACGTCAACATGGAAGATGAAGAACTCTTTGCCGGCATAAAAGGTGGCAACCACCAGCTGCTGGACCAGCTCTACGTCCGGCACCGGGAAGCATTTGTCACCTACGCCCAACGCCAGTTGTTTGCGACGGAGGAGGACGCTGCAGACTGCTTTCAGGACGCCGTGATTGCCTTCTACAAAAACATCGTGAACGGCCGGCTGACGGAGATGACATGCGCCATTCGGACGTACCTGTTTGCCATCGGCAAACGGCTCGTCTACCGACGCAACCAACAACGCCACCGGGAAGTGCCCGTCGACCCCGAAGAAGGGGTCGGTCTCGGTAATGACCCGGCAGGTGAACTCGACCTCAGTTTGCTCAATCGTTATGAAGATGATCACCGTAAAGCATTACTGGCAGGTGCACTCGCTAAACTCGGCGATACCTGCCAACAATTATTAACCCTTTTCTACTACCATCGATACCCAATAGAAAGCATTCAGAACACCCTTGATTTAAGCTCTCCCGGGGCGACGCGGATAAAAAAAATGCGCTGCCTCGACCAACTCAAAAAGATTTTAACTCCAGCCAAATAGCCATTCACAACTTTTGAAGATGAGCAAAGATGACAGACAAATAAGGATTGATCAATACCTGACGAACCAACTATCGTCCAATGAGCGGCGTGAATTTGAAGAGGAGGTGAGTCGGAATGCAGCCCTCAGCGAGCAACTCGCTGATACCGAACTAGCGGTAGCAGCCATTGAACTGGCCGAAGATCAGGCCCTAAAATCACGCCTCCAACAGTTGGATGTAGCTAACTTTTCCAGCGATCAGGCTGGTGCTTCCTCTGCACCTCCAGCGTCCGCTGAGGCACCTCAGGCGAAGGTGGTCTCTATGCCATCCCGTCGGAACCCCCGTTTCATTCTTGGGATAGCAGCGGCAGTCCTGCTGCTACTTGCTGCGGGCTGGTTCCTGATGCAGCCTACAGGCTTCGATTCACCACAGGCCCTCGCGATGGCCTCCTATGAGCCTTATGAGAACATTACGAATGGGACAGTTAGAGGAGGTGATGACGACCCTGCAATTGCGGCATTTATGGCTTACGACAATGGAGACTATGCCTCCGCAGCAACAGCCTTCGCCGCCTTGCCAGCCACAGCAGTCCATAAGTTTTACCTGGGACAAAGCTTACTTGCGACCGAACAGTTCGCGGAAGCAGCAGCGCAATTTACCGACTTGACCAAAGCGGATTTCGGGCTCCAGCAGGAGGCTGGTTACTTCCTTGCCCTGGCGCAACTTGGTGCCGGCAAGACCGACCTTGCCAAAGAACTCCTTACCGCCATCGGCTCTGAAGACAAGCACCCCATGCAACAGGAAGCACGCTCCTTGTTAGAAGGGATCAATGAGCTGCCTTAGATACTACCCTAATATTCTTGAATACTTACCGCCTGCATTGAACGTCAGGTTTGAACAAGACAAATTACTGACTATCGTGCGCTAATCTCCCGGGTTCATCAAGTCTGTTGGTCTTTAGTATGTTGGGCAGTAATGGCCGCCTACCGGACTAAAAACCAACCGACGAAATAAACCAAGCATCGTTGCCCAACCTCACCTTACATCAATACCTACCTCTCCCCTTCCCTGCCTGACAACCATCTCTTGTTCCCGCGTACGCGCCAAAAACAATGAATTAATAGGTTAACCGACTACCTTTACGGCATGACCGCTAAAATCGGACTCGAGGATGTACGCTTTCATGCACCACACGGCTTCTATGAAGAAGAACACCGGATGGGGAATGAGTTTAGCATTGATGTAGAAGTCGAGGCTGCCATAACCGGAGCGGCCGAACACGATGATCTGGGGGGGACTGTCAACTACGCCACGATCTATTATCTGCTCCAGGCAGAAATGAAAAAGCCAACCCAGCTGCTGGAAGCCCTCGCCTACCGGATGGGCAACAGAATCCTGAATCAGTTCGATAGCGTTAGCTCCGTTAAACTGCGCCTCCGCAAACTTAATCCGCCGCTAGGGGGTAAGGTAGGAGCTGCAGTAGTCGAAATCACGGTCAATGCAGGCAGTGGTGGTGGAGGCTATGGTGGCGGCGGCCAGGATCAATTCACCTACGAAGACGGCCCCGGGGGATTTGGTGACGAAGGCGGTGCCTTCGGCGGTGGCGGTTTCGGCGGCGGCGGTGGAGGTATGGGTGGCCTGATCAAGAAGCCTAAACCTATGCCCGCAGCACCGCCCCCACCACCGATGATCATGGACGATGAACCATTCGCCGACGACGAAGAATACTTCGATGAGGAAGACTTCGAAGATGATGACTTTATTAGTGAAGAAGAGTTAGCTGCCATGGTCGCCGATGACGAAGACATGGGTGACTATGACGACGTAGATCTGGGTGATGACTTTGACTTTGATGACATGGATTTTGACGATATGGACTTCGGAGATCTGGACATTCCCGATTTTGACCCTGATAAATTCTAGGGCTATTCCGACTTTTCTTTACTGATGGGCGTTATCCAACCGTAACTTCACGCTAATTGATAAAAACCTCCCTATGCTTCGCCGCACTTTACTTTTGACGCTTCCCTTTCTCCTATTCAGTTGTACTGCCCAGCAGATCAACCAAACGCTTGAAATACTCGGAGGAGCTGGCGGACTAACTTCCGCTGAGATTGCCAACGGTCTCAAGGAGGCTTTACGCCTCGGCGCCGAGCGTGGTGCCAACGAATTATCCGTCGAAGGCGGCTATTTCAATGATATCGCCTACCGGATCTTACTGCCAGAAGAAGCCCGCCGGGTGACCGACAAACTGCAGGGTGTACCGGGATTCCGTAACCTCGAAGAGGTCATCATCAAAAAGATCAACCAGGGTGCAGAAGATGCGGCAAAAACCGCCGGCCCCATATTTATTGGAGCCATCCGGCAGATGACAATTCAGGACGCCCTGGGCATTTTGAAGGGTGACCGGAACGCCGCCACCGCTTACCTGCAACGGACAACCTACAACGAACTCTACAACGAGTTCAACCCGGTCATTGCCGCTTCCCTCGATAAATTTGATGCGCGTAAGGTGTGGCAAGACGCTGCCGATGCTTACAACAACTTCCCCCTGACCAACCAGCCCGTTAATACAGACCTTGCTGACCACGTTACCCGCAGAGCGCTCGATGGTCTGTTTACCAAGGTAGCATTGGAGGAAGACAACATCCGCACCAACATATCTGCTCGTACTACGGAACTCCTCCGTAGGGTATTCGCAGAACAGGATTGATATTGCCGGGCATTTCGTTCAATCCGAACCCGTAACTTTCTCCAGGAGTTATCGTCTCCAGTAAGACGCTTCTTTGTTCTGACCAGTTAATCGAACACGGGCGCCACGACAATTAAGCACACAAACCGTAAAATACACTTCATGAAACTGGAAGGTAAAGGCCGTAGTAAGAATATTGATGACCGCCGGGGAGGCCGCCGGGGAGGATCCCGGGGCCGCACCAAAGCTGCCGGAGGATTTGGTATTGGCACCATCATTATTATCATCATCGTAGCCCTGATGGGAGGAGATATCCAGGACTTTCTCGGCGCTGCCGAGGGAGGTCTCAGCGCTCCGACCCAATCAGCCCCGACTTCCGGAGGCGTTGTCGACAACAGCAACCCGAACGCAGAAATTGTTTCTGCGACCCTCTACGATACCGAGCAGCTCTGGGGGCGTCTTTTCCCACAGGAATACGGGAAACGATACCAGGAGCCCATCCTCGTACTTTTCTCTGGAGAAGACCGCTCTGCCTGTGGATTCGCAAGTGCAGCTACCGGTCCTTTTTACTGCCCGGCTGACAACAAGATTTACATAGACCTTTCGTTTGCGGACCTACTGCGCCGGCGCTTTAATGCCCCGGGAGATTTTGCCCTCGCCTACGTCGTTGCCCACGAGGTCGGGCACCATATCCAAAACCAGCTCGGCTATAGCCAGCAAGTCAGTCAGGCCCGACGTCGCGTCAGCAAAAAGGAAGCCAATGCCCTATCGGTGAGGCTGGAGTTGCAGGCCGACTACCTTGCCGGTGTCTGGGCGCATCACGCCCAGAAGTACAGCGACTTGCTCAGCGAAGGAGACTTCGAGGAAGCCATTCAGGCGGCAACCGCTATCGGAGACGATGCCATCCAGAAACAAAGCCAGGGTTATGTTGTGCCCGATAGCTTCACCCACGGCACTTCAGCACAACGGGTACGCTACTTCTACGCCGGCTACCAAAGTGGGGACGCCAGTAAAACATCGTTGGACTACTTCTTTAGTGCCCGCGAACTCTAAACGCTGCCTCATCAGGCGCACAGCCCGCAACAGCTTTTTGTCTGTTGCGGGCTGTTTTTTTATTGCCAGCTTGTCGTCATGGTAGCCAGCAGGTCATCATCCCGGTACAAGGCATGACGGTAGCCTTCGTCTTCCTTTTCGACCATAGCAGTTACACTATCACCGTAGTGCGCCTCTGCCCGGAAGTCAACATCAATTTTCACCGGAGCCCGCCCCGCAAGGAATTCAGCACCCAGAGGTTCCAGCATAAGCTCCGGGAAAACCGGGTTCGTTAGGTGCTTGTTAAAATCAAGCTGGTAATAAGCCACCCTGGAGGTGATTGTTTGCGTAGGTGCCGCTGGCGCAGCAATTTTTCCTGTAGGAGGATCCAGGTGCGCGGCCGCAGGTGCCAGGTCATTTATCAAGGAAGCAATGTGTTCCGGTATGGGCCGCAAACGCCGGCTATTAATGTCAAGCAAGAGCCATTGTGTACACGCTACTGCCAGCGTGTGCCCCTGATCATCCACTAGGTGAAAATCCCGGAATGTCTGCAGCCTACGCGCAAAACCACTGGGAGCGGTAACGACCTTAACCAGATCTCCCATGGCTGGCAGACGCAGGCAATCAATCCGTTGCCGTCGGAGTATCCAGGACAACCCTTGCTGATCAATTAGCTCCGGACTGGAAATCTTTAAACGCACAGTGTTTCGCATCGCTGCTTCCTGGAGCAGGCGGATAAGATGAGGAATGGTGAGTAAGCCATTCGGACCGACCGACGACGCTGTAATGCGGAAGGGCACAACCTCATGAAGCGAGGAAGTTTTCAATAATTCTCTTTTTTGTTTTAAATTTGTTTCCATAAAACATTTATCAAGATGCGCCCAGCACGCAAACTACGTAAACGGCCCGTAATTCTGGCCAATTACGATACTCCGGTCGTAAAAATGCCTGCCGTAAAGATTCCGGAGGAAGAACCCGGCAAAAGTTACGCGACCGTTATCCGGCACTCCTTCCCCAAAGCAGGAGAGGAAAGAGAAGGTGGCACCTCTGATGGATACTGCTTTACGATAACATTTGCTGGAGGCAACCTGGAAAAGAGCTACGATTTGGTCCGTTCCTTCTTAAGGGAACAAGGTTATGCTGGAGTTCCTCTGCCGGCAAATGCCACAGAGCTAAAAAGTTTCAAGCTACCACCTAAGCTCCGGCATCAGCTATCTTTGTTTGGCGACAATGGTTACGTCCATAATCCCGTAAAAATCTTGTTTCCCACCGCAAAAGGTGGTCGAGGAACACTGATTCTGAAAATTTACAATGATCGCGAAAAACAGCACTTATTGAAATTTCACCGTCGAATTTGAGTGAAAAAGCGCCTATTCTCAAAAGAAATGCCCCGCAAACGCAATGAAGGGCACTATTATTATGACTTATTCGGCCTAAACCCCTAAAATTGCACTTTCGCATGCCACGTAATGAACAACGGTTCACAGAATGCGATATATCAAATGGAAACCAACCGGACTATCTAAATCCCGGGAATCACCCACTTTTTCAACTTACGTCAAACTCAGCGCTAATGTTTAAGCATTTTCTTTTAGCCTTTGCGATGCTTGCCTGCACCTCACTATTCGGACAGAGCACGCAGTTCCCATGGGAATTCGGCCTTCAACTTGGTACTTCTTCAAT
>CAZTTF010000410.1:0-4329 GCA_964616365.1 uncultured Lewinella sp.
TGATCATCCTTGCGGGAACGGAAAGGATATTTCTGGACGGAAAACAACTGGTCAGAGGACTGGATGGTGATTATACCATTGATTATAACCTCGCCGAAATCACCTTCACCCCCCGCCGCCTCATCACCCGGGATAGCCGGATCACGGCAGAATATGAATTTGCGGACCAGCGCTATGTCCGCACCCTTGCTACCGGTGGTACCCGCTATGATCAGGGACGGTTCAGCGCATACCTCAATGCGTATACCCAGCAGGATAGCCGAACGGCGACCGGCGACTTACAACTTACCCAAAACCAGCGCGAACAACTTTCTCTTGCCGGAGACTTACCCGATGGTATTCCAGTCCTAAGTGTGGATAGTCTTGACGGTCGCTCCGAAGTCCGTGCCACCTACACCCTCGTTGACACCTTCAATACTTGTACCAACCGGGATACAGTATTTCTGCGCAGCTCCACCACCGGTCAGTTCGTGGCGACCTTTACCGACCGAGGGCCTAATCAGGGAGAATACGAACTGGACCCTGAACGTCCAGCTAACGAACGGGTATACCGCTACGTTGGCTATGACCCCGAAACCTGCCAGTTGCTCGGTAACTTCGCACCGGTCATTGACCTGGTGGCTCCCCAACAGCAACAGCTGATTGCCCTGGGTGGAGAATATAGTTTTGACGGAGAGGGGAGCCTGCGGATTGAAGGCTCAAGAAGTAAGCTGGATCTCAATCGTTTTAGTGGGAATGACTCCGGCGATGACGCAGGCAGCGCGCTGCGGGTAGACCTGGATCGCGTAATGCGAGTGGGGAAGGATAGCTTGGGCTGGTCTGTTGCCGGCCGGGGGCAGTATGAGTACGTACAGAGTACCTACAACTTCATCAACCCTTATCGTTCTCCGGAATTTTTTCGGAACTGGAACCTTAGTAATCGCCTTGGTACGACGACCCCCGAGCGCGAAAATGAGGAGATCATTGGCGCAGGATTCGGGATCATTAAGGCTGGCGTTGGTCGGGTAGACTATGATTTCGAACAGTTTACCCGTGGAACACGCTATGCCGGGCGCCGGCATGCCGGCACCTTACAACTGGCCACTAATGGCTGGCGAATAAACGGTGCCGCAAGTGTGCTGGAGAGTGAAGCTGAGGATGGTAGCGGTAGCTTTCGCCGGCCGAGCCTGAGCATCAATAAGACATTCGCCGAACTTGGTGGCTGGACGCTGAAGACGGAGTATCAGGGAGAACGCTCCGTACGGAGTGCGGCAGATACTGATACCCTTTCGCGACTCTCGTTTCAGTTCGATCGGTATTCCGTTGGCCTGGATGCTCCCGGAAACGAGAACTACCGTTTTGGTTTCAGTGCAACACAACGCACTGACCTCTTGCCCCGGGCCACGGAGCTGGTAACCGCTACCCGGGCAAGGGAGATTGCTGCGCAGGGTAATTATACCGCCGGAAGAAATGTCCAGCTCGGTGGGAATTTCACTTTCCGCGACCTGGATATTGCCGCTGCAGACCTCGCTAATGATACGCCTAATCGGACCTTTTTGGGCCGGCTTGATCTACGGGCCTCTGCCGTAAAAAGAAGTTTACGAACCCAGACGACCTACCAGGTAGGCAGTGGGCAGGAACCCCGGGTGGACTTTCAATACCTCTACGTCGGGCCTGGTCAGGGGCAATACATCTGGCAAGACAGTCTTTACAATAACGACGGGCGAATCCAGCCGAATGAAATGGAGATTTCTCCCTTTCCGGATATTGCTGACTACGTCCGGGTATCAGTCTTTAGCAATGAGTTTATTAGGACCAACAATGTCGTTTTAAACCAGAAGCTTAATTGGGACTTTGGTCGCCTTTGGAAAGGGAAAAAAGGAATCCGAAAATTCTTGCGCAAAATTGGACTTAACAACAGCCTGCAGATTGACCGCAAGACCCGCGAGTCTCCGGACATCCAATCCTGGAATCCGCTACAGTTAGCCATTGCTGACTCCAGTCTGGTGGCCCTGAACCTGGCACGTCGACACGGACTGTTTTTTAATCGGGCCAGCCCGCGTTATGATATTCAACTGAGTAATACGGACCGGCGTAACCGCCGGGTGCTAACCACGGGCTTCGAGTCTGGCCGGCAAGAGGACTGGACATTGCGCTTTCGGTACCGCCCAAATGATCAGTTGAGCCTGGAAGCGGCTGGCGTTAACGGTCGGCGCGAAGCTGACTCCGAGTTCTTTAACAACAAGGATTTTTCTATTCGGCAACAACGCCTCGAACCAAGCATCAATTGGCAGCCCGGCGAACTGCGGCTAGTGACGGGAATCGTGGTCGGTAACGAAGAAAATGTCCTTGCTGCTGGAAACGGAGAACGCATTAATCGCCTGGAGTTTCAGTTTGAAGGCAATTTCAAAAACTGGCTTACCACCCGCTTTCGCTGGGCGGAAATCGACTTCACCGGCGATCCGCGATCGCCGGTAGGCTTTGCCCTGCTCCAGGGCCTTCAGCCTGGAAGAAACTTGTTGTGGAATGTTGGCGCTACGCGCCAATTAGGGCAGTACCTGCAGCTAACCCTGAGTTACGAAGGACGGCAAACGGGAAATGCCCGCACGGTTCACGTAGGACGGGCGGCGGTGCAGGCATTTTTTTAGGATGAGTTATCGCTTTACCGGAGATTGCAGATTCTACGCTGTTTAAAGCCTAAAGGGACTTGACAAAACACATGACTAAACCATCATCCACCTGAACGAGGTCACCGTATTGTACGGGGACGGAGTTCCGGGTGAGGCCAAGTCCATCCGGAACATAGCCTCGTTTGATGTATAAGATCTGGGCGGCACCATAATCCTGATAAACACCAAAACCGATGCCTGCAAATTTCGCGACCTGCTTAATCCTGCGCTCAGCTTCGTTCATTAGGCAAGTGCCAATACCCTGACGCTGGTACTTTTTCAGGACGTTGAAATCTACGATTTCAGGGATACCTTTCTCCCGAAACGGACGATAGTCTGATTGCCATTTTATGGTGAGGTATCCAGCAAAACTTCCGTCGACCTCCGCGATGATCACATCGCGCTCGCCATTCTCCTGATATCCCAGGTAACGCTCGTATTGTGTAACCGGCTTATCCCAACCCTGATCCAGAAAAGCCTTACTGATGCTGTGGCAATCTGACCGGTCAATTTTACGAAGGACGGGGGAGGTAGCCATAGATACTTATTCAGTTTATTGGTAATGGATTAAGCAGTGTGGCGGACCTGGAAGTTGCGGTAATCCCCCTTTAAATATTCTTTGAGCTCCCGAACAGACGGGATATCTGATAGAGAAGGTAGATCACGATTGGTACTACGAAGATGCCGTAGGTAAATAGCCAGAACCATCTCATCGCCAACTGTCCTCCCTGAAATGTGGCCTTTTCGGTAAAAGAAAAGGATAAGTTCCCCGCAAGGAGGTAGGAGATAGGTACCCAGAGTAGGGCGAGCAGTAAGATGAATTTTAGGCTTAGCGATAGCAGCATGTTGAACTTACCGGTAGGTTTCCTGAATTCTTTTACTCCTAGGTAGAAGCTCATGGGAAAAGCGATTAAGCCTGCCCAGGTAATGAAAGTCCCTAAAGGAACTGAGTTGGAGCTATCGACTGGTAACGTTAGCAGTGATGATCCCGTAATCAGAAGGAGACAGCTGGAAATAGCAATGAGAACTGCCAACAATAACCAAGTCTTTCTATTGCGCATAGTTTTATTGTCTGTTTTGCGGAAGTAAAATAACGTTCAATTCTTTACGCTTTGTTCTTGAAGTAGCGAGCCCCTGGGGCAAATTACAATTTACCAAAATTTCTTGTTTCAAGAGATGTGATTACGTTGCGTTTATTGGTCGAACTATCGTGAAAAACAGTGGTGCTGATGATAGTGGACAAGCGCGCGTTTCCTGAGAAAAAGTGATGGAAATTCTCAAACCTCTGCGGATCAAGTATATTAGCGTCCCGACAGTATCAAATACCCCAAATTAAACAATATGGCCTCTGTAGATATCGAAGCCTTAAATGCACAAATTCAGGCTGATTCCGAAGTGATCCAGCGTATCCGTAAGGAAACGGCTAAAGTCATTGTTGGTCAGGAATACATGATTGATCGCCTGTTGTTAGGTTTATTGAGTAAGGGGCATATCCTTTTGGAAGGCTTACCGGGACTTGCGAAAACCCTGGCCATTAATACGCTCTCAAAAACGATCAGTGCAGAGTTCAGCCGCATTCAGTTTACGCCGGATCTTTTGCCGGCGGATATCGTCGGTACCATGATTTACAATCAGAGTGTAAATGATTTTACTGTCCGTAAAGGGCCTGTATTCGCTAACT
>CAZTTF010000411.1:0-13202 GCA_964616365.1 uncultured Lewinella sp.
AACCTTCGTTGCTGTGCTGGCTAGCGTTGACCGGACAAACATTCTCACAAGGAGCGTTATCACAGTGCTGACACATCATTGGTTGGTAAACGGCACGTGGGTTTTCCACATCACCGTAAAAGTAGCGGTCGATACGCAACCACTTCATTTCGTGGTGGCGCCATACCTCATACTTACCTACGATCGGAACGTTGTTTTCCGCAACACAGGCTACTTCACAGGCAGCACAACCGATACAGGCGGTAAGGTCAACGTGCATTGCCCACCAGTGCCCCTGGCTGTAGATGTTTTCAGCGTACTCCTCGTATGGGTAAAGCGTCTGATCATTGAGGTGCTGAGCGTGCTCACGCTTGTGTGCGATGTGACTCTTCAAATCACCCAACCCTTCGAAAGTCCCCTGGTAAATGATCGAACGATCAACCAGTCCACCCTGCATACCTTCTCCGAGTTCCATAACGGTTTTCTCGTCAACGTTGTAGGGCTTGATGTATTCTTTTTCTTCTTCAGTGGTTGGGGCCTCGTAGGTAATTTCTCCCGTACGGCGGTTATACCAAGCCATGTTACCAGACTCATCCTTTGTGGTCAGTCCCATCGTGTGGTGGTACTGTACACTGGCGAATTCCGGCTCCAGGTCAACAGCTCCGGATACTTCAGCACCAGTAGCGTAGTACTGTACGTAACCGTCACTGTCCATGCTCAGCATGGGGTAAACGTTCACCCCAACGTTGTGGCCAATAGCACGACCGGATACCCCCGTAATGGTGCGTCCGTAACCGAGGGCCAGAGCGAAAGTTTCAGGCTTCTGCCCGAACTGGCGAACAGCCGTAACCTTTACTTCAGCGCCAGCGGCGGTGAGGTTGACAACATCGGCTCTGCCTTTGTATTCCTCAGCGTTAAGGCCTTTGTAGGCGGTGTAAGAGTTTCCGTCCTCATAGCTTACCGGGATGCTGAGGTAGTTACCCCATACGGTCCGTGTAATCGGATCGGGAACCTCCTGAAGCCATGGGTTGCCAGCGTATACACCGTTACCGATGTTAATGGTTTCGAAGAAGTCAACTTCCTGACCGCTTCCTGGCTTGGATACGCGTCCGGCAGCGCCAGCGGCGGCGGCTTCATTGTATGCAGCTGTATCGGCAGCAGTACCATCAAGGGTTACTACACCTGCCTGAAGGGATGCGTCCCAGAAACCGCGGAAGCTTACGTACTCTGACTGAGCGGGGAAAGCAACTTTCTCCCACACTGCCTTTACGTACTCCAGGTAAGGCTGATCTGCAGCGGCGTCATAGTTAGCCGAGCTAGCCCAAGTCAGGAGGCTGGCACCCTGATTGCGGGTACCGGCACGGCCGACACTGGAGAAGATTGGAGTGATGGTTGGCTGAATCAATGAGACGTGACCATCAACGGGCATGACGTCTCCCCAGCTTTCCAGGTAGTGGTGCGTAGGCGCCACGTACTGACAAAGCATTGTTGTTTCGTTGGGAACACCGCTAAAGCTGACAGACAAGCCAACATTCGGCAGGTTTTCAGCTACCTCAGCCGCAAAGGCGTTATCGTAAGCGGGGTTAGCGCCATCCAGCACGATCACTGCGTCGAGCTTACCGCCACTAAGATCGCTGACAAAAGTGGCAAGAGCCTTATCACTTCCTTTACGCTGGTGGCTCCATTTGTCCACAGAAATGGTGCTTCCGTAAGCACCGATTGCGTTATTGATAGCATTTACCAATAACTGTTCAGCAACGTTGTTTGAGCCAGACACTACGAGAGCGTGGCCATTGTGGCTTTTCAGTTCGTTGGCTACTGCGTTGATTTTACGGGTAGTGTCGGCATCGAGCGTCGCAGCGGAACCGCCTCCTACAACTGCGTTGTAGAGAGCAAGAATCGCCTGACCTTGCTCGCTCGGCTTAACCATGATACGGTTATCGGCATTAGACCCGGTCAGGCTCATGCTGCTCTCGATCTGGACGTGGCGAGACATTTTCTTGCCAGTAGTCTTACGGCCCTTAGCGTAATCATGTGCGTACTGCACGGGAGATACCCAAGTACCCAGGAAGTCTGCATTGATCGAAACGATCACATCAGCTTTATCGAAGTGGTAACCAGGAACTGCCCGACGGCCGAATGAAGCCTCGTTAGCGTCTAGCAAGGCTGCAGCAGATACGGGGTCGTACATGACGTGCTCCGTGTTAGGGTACTTCGCTTTGAAGTCTGCAACAGCAGCCAGCAGGCTAGGACTCATTTCCGTGTGAGACACGATGCGAATCTGTGCGTTTGCGTTGAGCTTACCTTTAATTTCGGTATCGATAGCATCCCAGCTTGGCTTATCTCCCGCCTGAGCCTTACCACCTTCAATGCGGTAGGGACCGTCGAAGCGGCTGGTGTCGTACATTCCGAGAACGGATGCCTGCGCACGTGCGCTGGTACCACCGCCAGTCATAGGACTGAGGCTATTACCTTCAATCTTGATTGGACGCCCTTCGCGCGTCTTAACGAGTACAGGAACGTAATCCCCTCCCTGTACGAATGACGAAGCGTAGTAAGTAGCGACACCGGGAACGATACTATCAGGCTTTGAGACATAAGGGATGGCCTTACGTACGGGGATGTCACAGGAGGCGATGGTAGCCGCCGTAACTCCAAAGCCGAGGTATTTGAGGAAATCTCTCCGGCTTGATTCCAGGCGGGAGTCTCCTGCTGCTTCGGTAATCGGTGCGCCGATTTCGTTGTCCGTTGCTTTTAGGTATTCGGCACTTCCTTCGAGTTGATCAGTACCTAACCAGACTTTGTTGACTTGCTTCTTCATTCAACTATATTTGAACGTGGTATTAACCTTTGTTCGTTAGCCGCCCGAGGGCGGCGATGTTTTGATTTGATTCTACGACTTGCTTGAAAGGCAAGCTCCTAGTTCTTGATTACTACCCAGCTTAGTAGTGGCAGCGCTGACAGTTAAGACCTCCGATATCCTCTACTGTAACGGCCTTACGGTCACCTGCCTTCATTTCTTCGTGGTAGCGCTCATAGGCTTTGTAGTAGTCGTTATCTTTAAACTGCACCTCGGTTTCGCGGTGACAGTTTACACACCATCCCATGCTAAGCGGTGAGTACTGGTAAACGAGTTCCATTTCTTCAACGGGTCCGTGACAGTTCTGGCACTTCAGTTTACCTACGGTAACGTGCTGAGCGTGGTTGAAGTAAGCGTGATCAGGCAAGTTGTGGATACGTACCCATTCTACCGGACCTGCGATCTTATCATCACCGGTGTACTCATTGGTAAGAGCGGCTTCAATAGCAGCAAGCTGGCGATTCTCTTCTTCTTTGATCTCATCGAGGTCAACATCATCGCTTTCTTCCGCAGCAGCCTTGTATGCGTTGTCAGCAATCCAGGAGCGGTAAATCTCCTTGATCTCATCGTTAGAAAGGTCTTCGTAGTTTTCGATGTACTTGTCCTCCTTCGGATCATAACCGATAGCAGCATAAATCTTAGTGATCTCAGCGGTTCCGTACTGGCTACCGACCTTGATGGCCCGGTGACAATTCATACAGGTATTGACTGCAGGAATGACTGAGTGCTTGGAGCGACGGGCACCGTCGTGACAGTACTGACACTCGATCTTGTTAAGGCCAGCGTGCGTTACGTGGCTGAACTTGATCGGCTGCTCGGGCTGGTAGTCTTGCTGGCGCCCGAGTTCAATAGCATTGTTTACGGTAGTGTAGCCTCCGAGTACTACCAAAGCAAATAGAACGAAGGCAATCATGCCTTTGCTGGTAAGAATCTCCAGAAGGGTGCGACGGGTCGGGCTCCCTCCTTCTTTGGTAGCCACCATGTACTGCATGTTGCTGGTTACCCGCGCAAGGATAAGAGAGAGCAATAGCAATGCACCGCCAAGAATTACAAACAACCAGGTGTTGTCCGTCTTTTGGGGGCCACCAACGCCACCGCCAGGGCCTTCGGCTACCTCAACAGGCTTACCTTCTCCGGTGTATTGACCTTTGATGTATGCGAGCAGGTGCTCGATGTCCATGTTGGAAAGCCCCGGGTACAGGTTCATCGCAGCACCATTCCAGGCATTGTAAACCTCTACTGCGCGGGCAGACTTTCCGGAAACACGCAGTTTACCGTTGTTCTGAATCCATTCGTAAAGGTGTTCACGTGGTTCAGCAGCCCAGCGTTCCTGGACGCCGCCAAGGGCGGGCCCGGTTGCATCGTCGGCCATACTTTTGGCGTGACAAGCGCCACAACCATTAGCATTCCATACTTTTTTTCCAGTAGTATAGTCGCCGCTTCCGGCGATGGCTTCAGCGGAGGCTGCGGGGTCGTCCTGTGCAGATAGGGTAACGCTGCCTAAAAAGAGGCAACAAAGAATCAGGATGGCAGGTATAAACTTGCGGGTATATGTCATTACAGATTGACATTTAGTAAGTTGTGCAGGAGAGGCTAAAAACAGCTCCTCCCTTATTGGCGCAAAGATACTTTGATGACATTTCTTTAACAAACTTGTTGGGTCAAGCCTTGCTATTTAGATTCAATCTACACAGTAAGCAAAAATACGCTTGTCATCGCCTCGGATGATCCTTATCAACGAAAGTGCGACGAAGTGCGATTCCAACTGGTTCTTCGCAGTGATTACAGCCACACTAAATGCCTGATTGGAACGAGAGATTCTAATCATTCACTTGCTGCTTAAGTAGTAATCACACTGCACCTGCGTCCGCGCCCTCTTTTTGCCTTGTTCTCAGCAAAGCTTGATCCTTTTCTAGTAAAATTGCCCGGCAATTCTCACCGTGGCAACATACCCACTTCTTCCCTCTAATGAAACTAATGAAAGGTGATACTGCGCAAAAACCGGCTGCTTACTGTCCCAATTTAACGAGGAAAAGACTTAACTTTCAAAGAGGCCTATATATTAAGGTCTTAAAAAGCTAACTTTGCGGCGAAATTAAAAGCAATTCTATGTCAGCTCTAGACCGACTACCAAGCCAAAGCCGGGTTTGGATTTATGGCGCCGAACGAGCGCTTGGCCAAGACGAGGTCAACGCTATTCGTACCGAACTTCAGTCATTCGTGACTAACTGGGTAAGCCATCGGAAAGAGCTCTCGGCTGCTGCAGAAGTTTTACATGACCGTTTTCTGGTAATAGCCGTTGATGAGTCACAGGCAGAAGCCAGCGGTTGCTCCATCGATGGCTCGGTCCATTTCTTGCAGGATATGGGTGCTAAAATGGGCATTGACTTTTTCAACCGGATGATTTTTAGCTACCGGGACGAAAGTGGAGCTATCCAGACGGTACCCCGTGATGAATTTAAAATTCTCTACAAATCCGGTCAGTTAGAGAACGACACTATTGTGTTTGACCCTCTGGTGAAGGAGTTGGGTGAACTACGTCAAATCTTCGAGCGACCGCTCGAAGACAGCTGGCACAGCCGAATGGTCTAATACAACGTGTAATTCGGCCATCATTACCAAGTCTCTTCTCGTTAAGCAGATCACATGCCAATAGTGAATGGGGAATTAGCAGTTGGGCACGTTTGCTATACGGCACCAGCTACTATGAGCTAGAGGCTACCATACCTTGCTTGGGCTAGAGAATCAAGTGATAGCAAGTAGACGTTCCCCCAAAGTCGCGTTAGCTTTCAAAGCCACTTTAATGCTGTCGACTAAAGATCTACTCTTCCTCAGGGTATGCAATGCGTACATGGTAAACGCTTTTTGCTACGGCCTTGAAGGTGTTTCTGCATATTTCCAACTCCCGAAAGCTAAGCCGGCTCTCTTCTAGCTGCCCGGAGCTAAGTTTCCCCTTGATCAAGCTGTCAATAAAGGCATACAGCTCGACCTCGGTGGGATTCTTGAGGCTTTTACAAGCAGCCTCTACCGTGTCGGCAATCATCAGGATAGTTTGCTCTTTACTAGTGGGGCGTGGGCCGGGGTAGCGGAACAGCGCATCATTTGCATCGGGATGGTCTTTAGCGTAAGTACGATAAAAGTACTCCGCACGCGTAGTACCATGATGAGATTGAATGAACCCAACGATAACTTCAGGCAACCTGGCCTGTCGCGCAAGTTTGACACCGTCAGCTACGTGATCAATAATGATTCGAGCACTCTCTTTCGGACTCAGTTTCTCGTGTGGATTAGGACCATTCTGATTCTCAATGAAATATCCCGGGTTTTCCGTCTTGCCGATGTCATGATAAAGCGCTGCCGTTTTCACCAGTAGCGCATCACCACCAATTGCCCTTGCGGCTTGTTCGGCCATATTCGCCACATTCAAAGAGTGCTGCCAGGTGCCGGGCGCTTGCCTGGCAAGTTTTTGCAGCAATGGCCGATTCATGTCGCTGAGTTCCAGGAGGGTGATGGGCGACACAAACCCGAATAGTCTTTCAAGTAGCAGAATCAGGGGGTAGGCAAATAGCACCAGAAAAACATTGGCGACAATCAGGAAAATGGTAGAGTAATCCACAGTCCACCAACTTCCTCCCCGTAGGAGCTCCAGCCCAATAAACCCAACGAGGTAGTAACCGAAGAGTAAGCCAAGACTACGGAGGAAGCGCCCCATATCCCTCGTATCAATATCCATGACGATCACCACTACCCCAGCCATGATGCTCAAGAAGGTGAACTGGTAGCCTAAACTGGTCAGAAAGCTGGCAATAAGTACCACCGCTACGTGAACAAAAAAGGCCAGGCGCTCCGTGAAAAAGACCCGCATGACAATGGGGACGATACAAAAGGGTACGATCCAGGCGGTTAGCCCCGGAGTTATTTCTACCGTTCGTACCAATAAAGCATACAATACCGGCCACAGAAGGATTAGCAAGAGGTTATTCCAACGGTTATATACCCACGGAAAGAAAGAGCGCAGGTAGAAGAACAGCAACATAATGACCAGGCCAATTTGTACCGCATACCCCCCAAATACACTCCAGAAGGTTGTCTGGGTGCTAAGGTTCTTGTTATACAGTACCCGGTAGCTAACCAGGTTCTGGTAGGTTGCGTCAGTTACCGCTTCACTACTACGGATGATGACCTCGCCTTTGCGAACCAGACCATCATAGGGACTGACTAACGACAGCGCCTGCTCCCGCAGGCGTTGCGTAAGAGAATCATCATAAAAAACATTGTGCTCAAACTTATCGAGCAGGAGCTCGCGCAGCAAGTCCGGAGCCTTTAGCTGGGTATAGAAAAGGCTATCCGTAACCCAATCCCGGGCATCGCCCGGGGTATATAACTGGCTGATGGTACGTTCGCGCCGGTCGCTTCCGTTGAGGGTGGTGATGACCGTCGACATACCTTCCATCTCTTCCTCAGGGCGAGCCTGGATAATACCGTAGTCATAAATTTTGTCAAGCACCCGCAGGCCGTAGCGACGGTGATTTTCCGGCTGCGCGAGCAGGCCGGGATAATTTCCTTGTGCGGCCGCACTATCCAGAGCAATACGGAAATCCTCCAGGAAGCGTGCCCGGGCTGCCCGGGCAATGTCAGGATCATAAACGTAAACGGGGTTGGTCTGGTCCAATACCTTCTCCCGGTCTGCGGTCAGTGCTTCCTGTGATTTAAGCACAGGAATATCGTAGGGTGCCTCCAGGTCAGCGTATCGCCACGGCTGGTTCAATTCGAAGGCAAAAGGAAACTTGAGATTATTAGGATACAGCGCACTGATAATCAGCACGGTAGCTAGCCCCATAATCCAGCGCGTTAGCCGGTGAGCGTTAGAAGATGTAGAATTTGAGTCTCGGGCCTGAATAGGAAAGCGCTTTTAATCGTGGCTAAGGTAGTGGATAGGGCCTTAATTTGCTTTTTTCTCTTCCAGGCGCAGCAAGGAACGGCGTCCATACTTGCTGCAGATCGGGCATTCCAGCATCTTGTGGCCGCGGGCCGGACAGTACTCACGTCCGAAAAATATGATCTGGAGGTGCAGCTTGTTCCAACTCTCTTCAGGAAAGAGGCGCTTCAGGTCTTTCTCTGTCTTTTCAACATTCTTTCCCGTTGTCAGTCCCCAGCGATACGCTAAGCGATGGATGTGGGTATCCACGGGAAAAGCAGGCACTCCAAAAGCCTGACTCATGACCACGGCGGCGGTTTTATGACCAACCCCCGGCAGCGCTTCCAGCGCTGCCCAATCCTGTGGTACCTCTCCTCCGTACTCTTCCGTCAGTATCCGGCTTAGTTCTTTAATGGCCTTACTCTTTCGGGGAGACAAACCACATGGACGGATGATCTGCCGAATATCTTCCACCGGAACATGCATCATCTCCTCGGGCTTATCGGTTACCGCCCACAGGTGAGGCGTAACCTGATTAACCCGGACATCAGTACATTGGGCAGAAAGTAATACAGCCACCAGTAAGGTGTAGGGGTCGGTGTGATCGAGCGGTACCGGTACTGTAGGGTAATACTCATCAAGCATTCGGTGGATATCTGCGGCTTTTTCTGCTTTAGTCATGGTCAATATAATGGCGAAGTAGCCAAAATCTACTCCGGATTAACAGGGATAGTCGTACCCAGATGGTACTCCCCTACCCCTCGTAATTATCGAGTTTATCCTTATAATTTGTGATATGGATATAACCCTTGGCTTCCTGTCTGGTTGACAAACCAAAGCCTGCCGCAATGTCGATTAATTCCTTTCCTTCCAAACTCCCTTTTTGCTGCAAGGTGTTGCTAATGCTCACCAATAACTGTTCGTGAGTTCGCAGTAACTCACGGGTACGGTCCACCTCCTGGGCGATGACGGCCTCTACCGCGGAATCCGTTGGCTTGCTGTACATGGCGTAACGCTCATCAGAGTGATTATACACTGCCTGAAAATCAGGATCAAACCCATATCGACGAATATAATCGACGGCAATCTCACTGATGCGTTCACGGTCGGCAGATCGCCCGGTGCTTGCGTTCATTTCTCCAAAAACCAACTCTTCGGCCAATCCGCCGCCAAGGTAGATGGCGATCTTATCAAGTAAACCCTGCCGATTAGCATAGATCTCGTGAGAGAAAGTAAATCCTCCAGCGTAGCTGTTGGCAATTTTACTCTTCAGCTGTAGGGGTACCATTCCGGTTAGTACCATGAATACCACGGCGTGTCCAGCCTCGTGTACCGAGATATTAGCGACCACATCCGGTTTATCTGCCTGGCGAATTTTATCTATCCGTCCGGTGTAAGGGACGGCCTCCCTCCGGTCGCCAATCTGGGCGACAATCTCCTGGGCTTCGAGGTCGTAATCAATACTTATCGCCTGCAAGTCGTGCATCAGGGCGGTGAAGATGAAGTTGTTCCAGTTGGACTCCAAAATATCAATGATGGAGCTAAAAACAGGACGCACTCCCTGCACGGGGAAGACGCCATTGCGATAAATCAGGCGTTCAATTTCTTTAGAGACGGTAACCCGGACGCCGAATTTCTCTGAAATACTGGTGCAGCGCTTGGCTACTTCAACCTCAATCAATCGCTCGAACTCAGCCTTGCGCAGTGAGGTGTAAATCAGGTGAATATTACCGAAGCGGGCGACTTGTTCAGGCCGAAACTTGCGGGATAAGGCATTCTTGATATCCACCAAAGTTATCTTCTGGGTAAAGGTGTGATAAATATCGGCATCGACGTCTGCCTCGCTGATCTGACCCGCCATCTGGAAAGCTTCATCGAGGTTACCAGAAATAATGATGAGGGTTTTAGAATGATCAATCGGCTCGTAGATAACCTTTTGTTGCTTCGCCTGCATGATAAGTTCGATCATCTGATCCTCATTGATCTCAATCAGCTCCGCCAGGTCCATATTGAGCCCCAGGCTTTTACGCAGGTTCATTGCTTCCCAGGAAGACAGACTATTGTCAGTGCTAACTTCTTCCCCTCGCTGCCGCGCTTTCTCGTTGTTCCTTCTCTTAGTAAGGTAATCGAACAGGAAAGTGTCCAGATCGTCCTTCGTTTTCTTGGAAAGTCTACCATCACTGAGCAGCTCCCAGAAGTCAGCAAACCGGGGATTCTTGATCGGTGTTCCGTCGGGATTCAGTGTGTTGAAGCGCTGAATCTCATCAAAGAGCACAATCGCCGGGTCCCCGTCTGTTATCCCGTTGTTGTCCAAAATTTTGGTAACGGTATTGACATACCCTACTGAATCGGAGTTACTTAGTTCCACCTCAGCGAAACGGTCCTGATAATCAAGAAACTTTACCAGCTTCCGGACAAGGTCTGTTTTTCCGACTCCAGTCATTCCCCACAGGTTAATGATGATGGGACGGGTCAAAAGATCGGGCATCAGGTACCACAGGCTGAGGTAATTGATCACCTCATCGATGATGTGATCAATGCCAATAAATTCAGATTTAAGGTATTCAGCGCAGGCTGCCAGGCGTTCTTTTTTGGCAATAACCTCCGCTTTATTAAATGCAATCATGCAGTTGTTTTAATAGGCAATTTGGCGCGGTAAACTGGTCAAAAATTACGGTTCGCTTTACGCGAATGTTGCTGATCAGGTGGCTACAATGCCGCTCTGATGAATGATAAGGCTAATGCCCCAACAAGGTCGCGAGAGCTTTTATTTCCCGGATACGGTAAGTCTCGCCAAAAGGTTTGCGGTCAGCAACTCCCGGGTTACGCAACCAGCAGGCATCGAAGCCATAAGCGAGCGCTCCCCCAATATCAGCATTCGGGTTATCTCCGATCATGAGCACGCGGGCTTTGTCGGCTTTCTGCATATACTCATATGCATGGTCAAAAAAGCCGGCATGGGGCTTTGCAACTCCGATCTCATCGGAAATCACGATAAATTCGAAGAATTTTCCGATCCCGGTATTCGCCAGTCGTGGCCGCTGTACTTCTTTGAGCCCGTTGGTTACCAGCCCCATACGGTAATGCGGTGAAAGGGCTTCCAGCAACTCCCATGCTCCTTCCAGCATGTGCGTGCTCTCCGCTAAGTAGGTTCGGTAGTCGAAGGAAAGCTCCTCAGCGGGATGATCAAGACGGTATAGATCAAGCAAGCGTTGAAAGCGAATGGTGCGAAGCTGGCTCTTGGGGAGTATCCCGGCTTCATAATCCGACCATGCCTTGTGGTTGATGATCTTATACTCAGCGAGTACCTCCTCCGACCAGGCGATATCCCGCTTGATCAATGTACGCTCCAGCGCAGCAGCCTCAGCGGCAGAGAAATCCCACAGGGTATTGTCAGCATCAAAAAGTAACCAATCGTATTGTTTCATCAGTGCATATTGGGGCGCGGACGCAGGTGAAAAGTGGGGGACTAAAAACAAGGTGCAATAAGCTTAGCGTCAGGCTTGGACGGTGCAATTATGCAAGTTAATGACTGTCATGCTCTAATCTCCCTTGATCATCAAGTCAGTTGGTCGATTAGTTTGTTAGGCAGTCATGGCCCTCTAACGGCCTAAAAACTAACAGACGAAACAAACCAAGCATCGCGGCCAAATCTCGCAATAAGCTTAAATTGCCGGGGCAGACATCAGCTTATTTGTCCTTGTCGATGCTACCCACCTCGAGACCTTCGGGTAAAAAAGGTGTAGCGTCTCCACCGCCCTTAATGATTTCCCGGACGATAGTCGAGCTAATATGAGAATACGCGGGCTGGCTTATCAGAAAGATCGTCTCCAATCCTTCCCCTACAATGCCGTTAAGTTGAGAAATAGTTTTCTCGTAATCAAAATCACTGGCATTACGCAGCCCGCGCAGGAGGTAGTTCGCCCCGATTTCCTGACAAAAGTGGGCCGTGAGTCCTTCGAACTTCCCAACGGAGACTTTAGATTCGTCAGCAAATACTGCTTCGAGCCAATTGAGGCGTTGTTCTAAATCAAAGAGATACTTCTTTTGGCTATTTACGCCGACTGCCACCACGATCTTATCGAAAAGCGGGACGGCACGACGTACAAGGTCTACATGGCCGGAGGTAATAGGATCAAAGGATCCGGGAAAAACGGCAGTTTTCATAGCAGAAAGGTAAGGAGATATGGGCTTAGTCTTAAGTTAAGCATGAGGGATCACTACGCCAAGGGCAAAAAGTCATCCGCTTAGTAATCAAGCTTCCGACTCAGACATTCGTAGTGGCAAAGATCCGCCGCAGGCGGTACTTTCCAGACACATGAGTGGCCGCCATCAGTAGCCCGCCAGTGATAGCGATGTTTTTCATGAACAGGATGCTTTGCAAACGATAAGTTGCTCCCGAAGGGTCCTCCTGCCAAAAGTCATGAACGACGAACGTTAGCGGAATCCAGTAAATCAGCAGCAAGAGCGCTCCGAGGCGCATCCGGTAGCCCAACAAGATGGTCATGGCGCCAAAAAACAAGAGCAGGATGGCTCCGTAGAGGAAAAAATCCTGATTCCACGTGAGCCCATAAATGGTCATAGCCTCTTTGTTCAGCTTGTCGTATGCGAAGTAATCATAAGCCTCAAAGAAGAAAATAAAGGACAGTAGAATTCGTCCCAGCAGATCAAAAATATCTTTCATCGTGGCGAAGGTACGGCATGGTCCTGAACGCACTTACTCCCGCCTGTATTTTTCTGCCCTGCCTGTTCATAAACTGGCAACTGAATTTTCGGGCGCGGAATTGTCACACTTTAATCCCAGAGGGTACCGGGAGTATGTACTGTGGCTCCACAGCCACTTACTGCCATTTGGCCCGTTTGGCAGGGATGGGCCACGCCATGTCGATATAACACCCTAAACATTACTCTTGTCGCCCCCTGGGAATTGCCGGAGTTCCTCCCAGCTACTTATCCTCAAACACTGTGTTTTAGCAACTGCTCATTGCACCAGCGTTCGCGCCCAAAACAGGTTAGCTCCATTAGCATTAGTACACCGCAACCTATATTCCAGACCCTTTCTACTTGATCTCTTGCCTGTTGGCGTCACGAGAACGCCTACACAAAACCTACCTTATCTCATGCAAAGGTGTACCTCTAGCTAATAAATCGGAGTAATTCGCAGATCCAACCTTTGTCAAGATTGCGTTATTAAGGGGGTGAAGTTGATTTTTTTCAACCCTACCCGGTATTTCTATCGTTCTTTGTCCAAATAATTACCC
Source organism: uncultured Lewinella sp. (assembly GCA_964616365.1). Classification (GTDB taxonomy): domain Bacteria; phylum Bacteroidota; class Bacteroidia; order Chitinophagales; family Saprospiraceae; genus Neolewinella. The sequence goes on from CAZTTF010000411.1 coordinate 13,019, forward strand.
TTACATGCGTTTTCTGCTCCTTTCGCTAACCATTTGCCTACTGGCCTTTGGCTGTAGCCCTAAGTCCACTCTTGCCGCTCAGGAGGCTCCGCCACGACCAGACCTGGTTGGTCCGCCTCCCGGACAATCGACAGTAAACGCCCCTGCTCCGATGCAGGATACAGAGCGCTTTGCCCCGACGCAA
>CAZTTF010000412.1:0-13531 GCA_964616365.1 uncultured Lewinella sp.
AGCTTTCTGTGGCACTTTCCGTATCCTCCCCGTAAGGAGAACCCCGGCCGTTAGCCGGCGTGGTACCCTGTGTTGCCCGGACTTTCCTCTCGCGGTCGCCGAAGCGCCGCCAGCGGTAGAGTGGACGGGATTGCGGGGGAACAACAACAGGACAATGCTTAAGGTTGCCTGGCTATTGGTACTGGCATTGCACCAGCGTCCCCGCCAAGCTCCGGAACTATGATCGAAGGCCACGAGCGTTAGTGCTTCCCCAAGCGCTTTCCTTAGAATTACTTTCTTTGCCCACCTCTTTTTCTTCGGGAAAGTAGATTACCGAACGAGCCATTAAATAGCAAGCAAGATTCACTATCTTCAACCCAAGAGAACCCACCCAGATGAACGATTTTTTTAATCCACTTGCCGATTTTTTTGCGACGCTGACCAATGAGCAGAAGATTTTTCTGGGAATACTTTCTCTGATTGTCTTTGCCTTCGGCGTAATCGTAGGCTGGATTCTGCAGGGCATGAAAACTCGGCGCTACAAGAAAGAAATGCTGTTGCTCCGTAAGGATCGGGATGAATATGAGGCCCGCTATTTAAGCACAAATACGAAGCAAAAGGCGCTGGCGAAAGAGTTGGAGGCGATGAGCCGGGAAAAAGTCGATGCGCTCGATCAGATTGAACGCCTGCGGGCAGAGACCAGTCAGCATGAGGCCACTGTAGCACCGCTCCGGGCTAGGGTAGAGGAGCTGGAAACGTCCAACCAATCCTACGCCGCAACCATTGAATCTTTAAATGATCAGGTGATCGGGCTAAAAACGCAGAACGAGCAGCTTTTGACCCAGCCGGCCAGTTCAGTTCAGGAAACGGGCGCGGACGCAGGAACAACGGGAAGGACTGAAAGCAATGAGTCACTGAATGCTTACATCGCAATGAGTGAGCGTCGTTTCCAGATGTTGGAGGAACGCCTCCTTTCCATGGCCGCTGAAAACAATACACTCCGGTCCGCGGAGCCAACGGCTCCGGTGACTCCGGACTTTGTGACGCACCAACCAGTCATGCCGCCTGCCGTTGAGGTGGATGCTGACGGTGAACCACTCATCATCAGAGCGGATACCGCAGAGCCTGGTGTTCGCACGGGTGAAAGTGGTAAGACCGAAGTAGTAGTCCAGACCACCCCCTCCCTGCAAGTTCCTGTGGCAGATGGTGGCCCGTTAGCCGAACGAGGTGACGACCTGACCAAAATAAAAAATATCGGTCCTTTCTTGCAGGACCAACTAAATGAACAAGACATCTATCGCTATGACCAGATCGCTAACTGGTCAGAGGCCGATATCCTCACCTACACTGAGTTGATCGGATACTTGCCTGGTATCATTCAAAGAGATGACTGGGTTGGTCAGGCCAAGGCCCTGCTCGCAGGGGAGCCTGTTCCGGAAGCAGCTGTAGCCGTAGCGGATAACCCTGTGCCTTACACAGAGTCGGAAACGGAAGGCAATGGAGATGATCTGCGCGTGATTGAGGGTATTGGTCCTAAAATCGCCTCAATTCTTAAGGCTTCAGGCATTTTGACTTACGACGCTTTAGCGGAGACCGATCCGGATGAGCTGCGAACATTACTTGAGGCTGCTGGCAGCCGCTATAAATCGCATAACCCGCAAACCTGGCCGGCACAAGCCGGCCTGGCTGCCGACGGCAAACTCGAAGAGCTGAAGGCCTGGCAGCAAGAGTTGAAGGGCGGAGCCTAAATTTCGGAAGCTAAGCAGCCCGGAAGGGTTAAATATGGTATTATAAATAAAGAATGGGCCAATAACTGGCTTACTGTCAACCAAGAAAGCCGTGACGTTGTCTGTTCTCTAGACTTTTTTCAAGGCATTATCTGGATTAACTAATTATTATGGCTGATCAGCAATTGTGGTTCGTTGAGAATATTGACCTCCAACACGTCTTCTGCCCTAAGAAGATAGATATGGGAGGTTTGGAGAGTAAGGATCATTTATCCTTTGAGGCAAATAAATATGTATACCTCCCGGAAGAGCCAGCCAAAAAGATCTTCCTGATCAGTAGCGGCAGGGTGAAAATTGGCACCTACGGTAATGACGGTAAAGAGGTTACAAAAGCCATTTTATCGCCCGGAGAAGTATTTGGCGAGTTGGCACTGATCAGTGACGGTAGTCGTCGTGATTTCGCGTACAGTCTTGAAGAAACGACGCTCTGTGTCCTGGAGAAAGGAGATTTACAGGCGATGCTCCGCGAACGGAATGAACTCCAGCTGTTTTTTATGCGCCTTATCGGTAACCGGACCCTGCAGCTTGAGCAGCGACTCGAAAACCTGATGTTCAAGACCAGCCGTAGCCGTATCGTTGAGTTCTTACACGAACTGGCTGAGACAAAAGGTCGGCGGGTAGGTTTCGAAAGAGAAGTTCGGAATATGCTTACCCACAAGGAAATTGCTGACCTTACGGGTACCAGTCGGCAGACCGTTAACTCCGTCCTCAATGACCTGCGCCGGCAGAATATCCTGACCTTCGACCGCAAACGTATGTTGGTTCGGGATATGGATCAACTGGTTGCTGCGGCCTGATATGCGGCTTGCTCTTTAAGTCAAGCTGGAACGATCTACAATACCGAGTATTGGAGAAAGTCGGCTTTTTCAGGGTAATCCGTTGTGTAATGTAGCCCCCGACTTTCGTGGCGAAGGTTAGCCGCTTTCGTAACCAGGTGGCCGATGGTGATCAGATTACGCAGCTCGCAGAGCTGCGTGCTCACCAGGCTGTTCTTGTACAGGTCTTCGGTCTCACTGGATAACAGGTCGAGCCGCTTACGCGCTCGTTCCAGACGCTTATTACTACGGACAATACCAACGTAGCTCGACATCACTTCTTTGAGCTCCTTGACGCTCTGCGTAATCAATACCTGCTCTTTCGGCTCGGTAGTGGCCGTCCTGTTCCATCGCGGCAGATCCGTGAGGATATTAGCCGTGTCTACATTTGCCGCAACAGCATGGGCGATCCGGTGACCAAACACAAGCGCTTCCAACAGGCTGTTACTGGCTAAGCGGTTAGCGCCGTGTAAACCGGTAGAGGTACACTCTCCGCAGGCGTATAAGCGGTTAACGGACGTTTGACCATACTCGTCAACCTTGACCCCGCCACACATATAATGGCAGGCCGGACAGACAGGGATCATCTGCTTTGCCGGGTCGATACCGATACTCATACACTTTTCGTGGATGGTAGGGAAGTGCTTGATGAAGTGCTCAGGGTCGATGTGGGTGCAGTCCAGACACATATATTCTACACCACCGAGCTTCATTTCATTATCGATGGCCCGGGCAACAATATCGCGTGGTGCCAGACTCCCTCGGGGGTCATAGTCGTACATGAATTCAGATCCATCAGGACGCTTCAGGATAGCGCCTTCTCCGCGTACGGCTTCGCTGACCAGGAAGGCCTGCGGATCAAGACCGGGATTGTAGAGTGCGGTGGGGTGGAACTGGACAAACTCCATGTTCTCCAGGTGAACTTTTGCCCGGTAGGCCATGGCAATGCCATCGCCGGTGGCGATGACGGGGTTGGTCGTACTGCGGTATATCTGGCCATTGCCGCCAGCAGCGAGTACCGTGTTCTTGGCGAGGATCTTGTCGATCTCTCCGGTCTTGCGGTTGAGTACGTAGCAACCGTAGCACTCGATGTCTCGCGTTAGGCGCGTGACGATGTGACCAAGATGGTGCTGCGTAAGCAAGTCCAACGCGAAGAAGTGCTCGTGCACAACCAGGTTGTCCAGTGTGGCTGCTTTCGCGGATAGGGCACGTTGAATCTCCCACCCCGTTAGGTCTTTGTAGTGGAGGATACGGTTTTCAGAGTGTCCTCCCTCGCGACCCAGGTCGTATTTTTTGAACTGGTCGAGGTCAAAACGCGTCCCCCATTCAATGATTTCTTCTACCCGCACCGGACCTTCCTCCACAACGATGCGGACAATATGTTCGTCGCATAGCCCTGCACCGGCGTCGAGGGTGTCGGCGATATGTTTTTCGTAGGTGTCAGACTCGTGATCCCATACGGCGGCTACACCGCCTTGGGCATAGCTGGTGTTGCTCTCACGCTCGTTGACCTTCGTTAAGACGTCAATCTTGAGGTCTGGCCGTAAAATGGCTAGCTTGATGCCGGTGCTTAGCCCGGCAATGCCAGAGCCAATGATGAGAACGTCGGTTTGGAGCATGATGCGTTGGAATACTTGGTTTAGGGGGTAAGATAAGTAATGATGGGGTATTGCTTTTTGATCTCTGCTGCAAGTAAGAAAGTCAGGATTTCATATTGATCAGCATGTAGAGAGCTTGGCATACAACTTATCAAATCTTTAAATAAAGTACTTTTTAAGGAGCTTGGTGGTTGATTTGATTTATTCTGCTACAGTACCTTATAACAGAGACGACAGTAGCTCACTGAATCTTGTTGCTGGTAGAACTTAGATGCCAACTTATTACAGTATAATTTGGCAGGAGTTCGGTATGGTCAAAACTATTCCCTTCTTTACGCGGGTGTTCACCTATAAGCAGTAATACCTAAGGATATAATGACTGATACTCTAAGGTGCTTGAAGTTTACCGTTACATTAGGGTATGAGTTTGAAAACTAATCAACAGTTAATAACACTGATTCTGCTTGCGGCTATGTCGATAATAGCTAGCATACTTTCCATTGTTATAGCTACCTCAATAGCTTTGACAATTTCTGGCAACAGCGATTTTGGAAAGCTCTCTTATTTGATTCTCTTACTCCATGTTCGGTGGTTCGTAGCAATTCTTCTTGGCGGTGTGCTACTTTCAGTGCTTTTTTATTTTTTTGGGGGGCAAGGAAAAGGAGGACTGAGACTTTTTATTTTGGCAATAGTCAATGCCTTAGTGATGGTGGCGTTTCGAGAATCTGAAACAGCTTTTAGGAGAGGAGTGTTTTCTGCTGATTATCTAGAGGATATCTTAAGGAACAGTACACTGTTTATTCCATACGTTCTCCTACTTCCGCTGCTGTTTATTGCTTTGATCAAAATCCGAAGCAGAAAGCCAAGAATAATCAATATGGATGTATCAGATACTCTTGATTTATGAGAAATATTCCTGCTCAAGGATTAATAATTTCTATGCTGTTGCTTTTACAGAGTAATTGTAATGAAAGCAATCTGACAGAGAATGAATGCCTAGCGAAAATTTATCTTTCACTGTCTGATTCGTTCCGGGCAGGGACACTATCTGATACACTTTCCTACGGCTACCTTGTTCCAGAAACTAAAGCCCCCCCAAAATCCAAAGACACATTATGGACTTCTTCATTTCACTTGTTTTCTCCACAAAACGGATGGAGAACTATCAAATTTAAGAAGGATTTCTTCTTGTCAGGGGAGTGTTGTAGTGGTAAACAAATCTGTTTAATTCCCGTGGTCGTTATTCAGTCTGATAGAAGGGTAAGCTATCCGGAGGAGTTTGATGATTTGCCGAAACTTTTCCAGCAGGAGGTTATTGCCGTGCAGAGAAGGAGAAAAGCCTACTTGAGGGAGCCATTAATTTACCAACGCTTCTGGGACCCTGAACCGAAAGAAAAGAAGCACAAAAAACCATAGTGCTTACTGATACAACCCACTCACCTCTAACTCCCGCGCCACCGCATCGGGCACCAGATATTTAACCCCAAATCCTTCCTTAATCGATTTGCGGATATATGTGGCCGAGAGGTGCATCAGCGGCGCTTCGTGGAGCGTCACACGGGGGTGATCTGCTAACTCCCCGGCCGGGTACCCCGGCCGGTTGTACACATGGATGTCGAAGTCCCGGAGAATCAAGTCAGCGTGTTTCCACTTCGGCAGGGTAGGGAGGTTGTCTCCTCCCATAATCAGAGAGAACTCCCGGTTGGGGTGCTTGTCGCGTAATACCGCCAGGGTGTCAATGGTGTAAGAGGGCTTAGGCATACTGAACTCCACGTCGCTGGCCCGTAGGCGGGGGGTATCTCCGATGGCTAGCCTGACAAGGTGAAGCCGATCGTAATCTGGCGCCAGGCTACCCGCTTTCTTGAATGGGTTTTGCGGGCTCACAACGAGCCATACTTCCTCCAGTTCCGTGCGCGTCGCCATGTAGTTAGCGATAATCATGTGCCCGACGTGGACGGGGTTGAAGGAGCCAAAAAAGAGACCGGTTTTCATGGTGGAGGTTTACAGGGTTGTAATTGTGGCAGTGTTGCCAGGGCTGTGGAGCGTTAGCCGTTCTAAAAAGCTGACTCCACGGCGAAGTCCCGGACCATGAAGAAACCCTCGTCACCCTGGTCCTGGTAAAGTGGCATTAACAGGTAGCCATCTGCCGGTGCGTACACCTCGCCATCGTTGTCTGTAGCCAGCAGGGTGCCGGAGGTTACGGGTTGAAAGTTAGTGAAGCCAGGGAGCATCTTGAAGCCATCACTGCCGTCAGGAGCAATGTGGTGAATGTAGATGAGCTCGGTCATGCGGGGGAGGGCGCTGGCAGACTTGCGCAGCAAGTCATCGTGATAGCTGCTAACGTCTTCTTCCCGTACGCAACCCAGGGCACGCAACAAATTGATGGTGGCGGCAAGGGCGAGATCAATTGACTCGGGATCGTCATGTTGTCCGGACTCGAAGGAGACTGCACGCACGTGGAAGTCAGTGTTGAAATGCCCATCCCTGAAGTAGTGCAGGGTGGTGCCCTGGAGGCCACTCAGCATACCTTTGATGACGGGGACGGCCATTTCTGCGGCTAGTGAAAGGCTGGGGTTGTCGTCACCGGTAACCGCAAAGACACCGCCATCGGCGGTGGTGGTATGCAGGTCGAGCAAGACGAGTTCGCTCAGGGGGGATTCTTCGTGAACCGTCTCGATGGCCGTCAGGAGCTCGTAGAGCTCCCGGTCTTCAACAGACCTGAAAGCCAGGTCGCCAGGCTCCCGGAACCGGAAAATTCGGTTCATGTCTTCATCGATAAACCGCTTGCCCTCCCGTAGGGCCGCAACGTTACCTCTCAAGGCGAGGAACTCTCCCTTGAAGTTGAAGCCAGGGTTAATCAATGGTTCTTCGTCCAGCATTTCAAAGAGGCGCTCGAGCGCCCGCACTCCTGCGGTCTCGTTACCGTGTATGCCTCCTATGGCTACTACCAATGGACCCGCGTCCGCGCCCCGGTAATGACCAATTATTCGTTCCGATTCCGGAATTACGTTCGTCATAGCCGTCTAAAAGTAGAAAAAGTAAGCCAGGAATTGTGCCAGGAAACCGACCACGTAGCCCGAGTAGATTTGCAGCCGGGTGTGCGCCCCCAGCGCCAGGCGGGCTGAACCCACGAGCCCGGCTAACAAAACGGTCAGGATGAGTAGCAGACCCAGGCTAAGCGTGTAGCCAGCAAGCGTGATACCGCTTCCGCCAAAAATAGCGAACGAAATCATGACCATCCCCACGAGCCCTCCCATGCCGAGGGTGTGCAAACTGATTTTATCCGCCACGTTAATCACGAAAGCAACCGACAGGGCAATGGCAACACCAGTCAGGAAGGCGGAAAAGATCATCGGAGTATCCCCGTTGCTAACTAAATTATAGCAAACCCAGAAATAAAGGATCATGACCAGCAGCATGGGGCCAATGCGCTCCATGCGTTCTTCCATCATAACGCTACCAATCATGTTCAGCGCCCACATGATCAATACCGAGATCAGGGGGATCACAAAGGTGTAGAGCACCATCATCAGCAGGGTCAACATTGCTGTCGGACTCACAAAACCGTTGGATCCAAAAAGGTAGGGGTTGATCAGGAGCAGCAGTATGTACATATACGACGCGATCAATAGGGGGTGGAATAACCCACTGAAAACGTAAGCCCAAATCGGGCCACGACTTCGTTCTTCCACCGGTGTTGGCGTGCTGATGTCCATCGGGCAAAGATATGCCCCGCCCGCTTATCATCGCGGAAACTACCGCTGCTTATTATCATTTTTTGGTAACTCCAGATACAGAATGCGACCTGGCAGTTAAATGAAGGTGCATAAGAACAGTATTTGGGCGCGGCCGCAGGTGGCGGTCCCGAAAGCCTTCGGAGGGCAGGGGAATGCTTACTGAAAAGGCCGGCTTACCTACCTGATGAGGCGGAAAGTGGTGCGGCGGTTTTTAGCCCGCCCTTCTTCGGTATCGTTGCTGGCAATTGGCTGGCGCTCGCCGTACCCTTTTGTAGAAATACGGTCGGGCGAGATGCCTTGTGCCTGGATATAAAGGCCTACGGCCTGAGCACGAGCTTCACTAAGCAGTTGATTGTCCTGATCATCCCCGATATCATCCGTATGTCCGGCAATTTCTACGCGCAGTTCCGGAGATTGAAACAATACTTCAGCCAGGCGATCAAGCTCCTGATTAGAAATAGAGAGGAGATCCGCACTTCCCGTCTCAAAGAGGACGTTTTTAAAGGCAATGGAGCCATCCGTATCGTCACCGCCATTGTCCAGAACTGTCGCTACCGGGGTCAGTTCAATGGTCAGCTCAAAGGGTGCTTTAGGGTTCAGGTCACCTGCCAGGGCAAAACGGTCACTGTAGAAGAGGTAACCCTCCTGATCTACGGTGACGGCGTAGTCTTTACCTGCGGGAAGAACGGAGAGGAAAGCGCCATTGTCATCCGTCTGAATGTAACTGGGTGGTGCGTCCTGGCTAAGAGGGGCTACCCGTACATTAGCTTTAATGGCCTTTTTACTAACAGCGTCAATCACCGTTGCCGCCAGATAGGTGGCAGCAGTGGGTTGGAGGTTTGGCGGGAGTTCAAAGGAGTAGATGTCGATGTCCCCGTCTCCAGTTTCAGGATTGACAACCCGCTTACTGAAATAGGCCGTACTTCCATTCAGGCCAATGAAAAGGTTGGTCTCATCGCTGGCGGTATTGATTGGATAACCAAGGTTGACGGGGGCTTCCCAGGTGTTTTGCGGACTTAGCTGGGTTCGGAAGAGGTCCTGCCCTCCGAGGCCAGGCAATCCGGTACTGGTATAGAATAAGGTGCTCCCATCCGCAGCCCAGAATGGAAACTGCTCGTCTCCGGGGGAGTTGACGGTATTGCCGAGGTTAACGGGGGTAGACCAGCGCCCGTCCGGGAGCCTTCCGGAGACGTAGAGGTCTTCACCGCCGGCCCCTCCGGGCCGGTTGCTGCTGAAAAAAAGGAGGCGACCATCGGCAGAAAGGGCGGGCTGGGTCTCACGGAATTCGGTGTTAATGACCTGGCCAAGGGTTTGGGCTGGTGACCAGCCCGTTTCCGTGACCTTTTCGCTGAAATAAAGGTCGCAGCTACCCCGATTCGCTTCCTGTCCACAAATGGTGAATACAAGGAAAGTTCCGTCAGCGCTCATTGATTGCGCTCCTTCGTTGTAGTCGGTGTTGACGCCCAGGAGTGGTTGGGCATCAGACCAGGTGCCGTCAGCCTGGAGGTCGCTACGGAAGAAATCTTCGTTGCGCCGCTTGATGCGGCGGGTGAATACCAGCGACTGACCGTCTACACTAAGGCTGGGGAAATACTCATCATTGTCCGTGGTATTCACCCCCCCGCTGAGCGGGGTGGGGCGGAAGGGAACTGGTGTCCGGGCAATCTGCTCAGCGACTTTAGCCCGCTCAAGTAAATGCAGCGCGCGGTTTCTACGGGCCGGGCTAGCGTTTGCCGGCAGGGTGTTCAAGTAGGCGGAATAGGCTGCTACGCTTTTGTCGAAGTCTCCCATCTGAGCATGGATCTGGGCAAGTTCTACGTAGAGTTGTGGAACAGGAGCAGGGTCAACTTTTCTCCCTCGCTGTAAGCTGGAAAGGGCCAGGTCGTATTTGCCCAGCCGACGTTGCACAAGTGCGTGTAAGTAATACAACTCGGGAGCGTTGCTGTTCTTTTTTAGTAGTTGCTCGATGGTTGCGGCACTTTGCAAATACTGTCTTGCGTCATAGTCCGCCCGGGCTTCCATAAAAGCTTGCTGATCTTTCTTGCTCAACGTAGTGCGCGAGGGCTTGCCGGGTTGTGCGGTAGCACAACCAGCGGAAAGGAGAAGAACGAAAAGGTAAATTAGGGGACGAATGCCAGGCACAATCAATGATTTAGACGCTGGCATAACGCAGGATCGACCTAGGATGTTATCATGCGCCTACCCGAGCATCATCCAGAGCCTTTTGGGCATCAGGATTCGTTGGTGCAGCAATTTCCAGTTGCGCAATGGCCAGGTCAACTTTCCCGGCGGCGAGTAGGGCCAGGCCGAAGTGGTAGCGAATAATGTCCTCCTGCGGAGCCTTAGCGTCTGCTTCAGCGTCTAACGCTTGCTGGAAGGCTGTGATAGCATCATTGTGACGACCACTTTTGCTGAGCAATTGACCAAAGGCCGCGTTTACCCGCCGGTTGTAGCGGTCGAGGCTGGCAATACGTTGCTTTCTCTTGGTGAACATGTTGTAGACCCGGAGTGCATCGGCCGGCCGGCTGAGTTTCAGGTAAGCGTCGCCTAAGGCAACCTGAGCCATCCAGTAGATGGCCTGGTGGGGGATACTGTTTTTGGTGACAGCGTCAAAATCTTCAGCGGCAAGCTCCCAGTCTTCGTTACGGGCATGCAACAATCCACGGCCATAATGCGCTTCGGGCATTGATGGGTTAATGTTGAGGCTTTTGTTATAATCATACAAGGCATCAGCATAGTTGCCAAGGCGGTAGTTGACAAAGCCTCTACGCTCATAAGCCTGGGCGTGACGGGCAAAACGACCTACTACCCGAGTCATCATTGCTAATGCTTCGTCTTCTTTCTCTTCTTGGTTGACAAGCTCTCTTCCTTTATTGAAAAGCTGTACCGTCGTTCGTTCCTTTTTTGGCTCCAGCAAGTGGTGGTCCAGAATGGACCCGGCGCTAAGACGCCAAAGGTTCAAACTCCCGGCCATACTAAAGGAAACAACTCGCTCCAGAAGATTGAGGGTGTTCAGCCAATGACGCTCTGTTCCTACCACAACTTTGCGGGGGATGTCAAGCGTCATCTCTTCCTCCTTGAAGATGTCTTCAGCTTTAACCAGAATATCATTTTTGTAATAGTGCTCCATGCGGTGCATGTACTGCTCTAGTACCTGATCGAAAACACGTTTCGATCCGAACTCTAATTGTCCTGCAATGATAATTCTGTATTCTGCCATGTCTTGCTTGAGTGCTTGTAATCCCTTTGTAATAAACACATACTAACGTTCGCTGTTCATTCGGTCGTTGCCAAATGAACAGCGTGAGAAAGCTTCTAATCTGAATGAATCAGCGCAAGCTTTGTGAGGCCGTTAAAAGTATGTGGTATCGCCTAAAAAACCTGCTTGTCAGTTAGTTATAACTAAAGCAGGAATACAAAAATGCGGCATTTTGTGCCATTTTCAAAAGAAAACGGTCATTATTCTGTGATAATACTCACTTCACAAGATGTAGCCGTGTAAAGTATTCGGTTTCAGAGGGTTGCTTTGCCGTGGGTTCTGCCGGTTTTTGGTGTTTTTTAACCTATGAGCGTTGAGCGGAATTTGTTTGAGCCTTGGGTTACCCTTGCTTTGAATAAATGGCCAATACATTATCCACGGCATCTACTGTGGATGTTTACGTAGGTGAAGCGCTTCAGTAGCTAATGCGCTACATAATACATTTTGCGGTCTACTCTATAAATGCTTAGCCATTCAACTTGTTATCCTGGCGCTATAATTCCTGGTCGGAACATTCCCATAACTCCGGCTGTGCTCTCTTTTCTTCCACTAGTTTAGTGCCACACTGTCGGCCCCAGATAATCGATTACTTATGAATTTGACCGCTATAGCAGGCTGACCCAGGAAAAGAAAAAGGGCTGCTTCCGTGAAGAAGCAGCCCTTTTTCATAGGGGGGTAAGTGATCAATGCTTAGTTGATCTTTACCATGCGTGTTGGCTCGCTAGCTACTGGGATTACTACCCGGTTTTCGCGGAGCGTAGTTCCTACTGGCTGCTTCTCACCGAAGCCGATCTGGCTCAGCTTAGCGGCGTCAGCACCTTTGTCTTCGCTGTACTTCTGTGCAGAGTTAGCACGACGCTCAGAGAGCGCCTGGTTGTACTCATCAGAAGCACGGCGGTCAGCGTGACCTTCGTAACGAATGCTGAACTCGCTGGCACCTTCGAGTGCGAGGAAGCGGTCAATCTCTTCGATGATCATGCGGTCAGGGCGGTTGAGGCGGCTACCGTCTGTTGGGAAGTAGATGCGATCGATAGCGATAGTACCGTTGATGGTGTCTACAGAGATGTAGTCGAAGTCATTCTCACCATCGTTGTCGTCGTCAAGGAGGTCCGTGTAACGTGCGATCCGCTCTTCCAGCGTTTCAGCGCGTTCTTTTGGCTCAGGACAACCGTTAAGGCGAGCAACACCAGCTTCGTTAGGACACTCGTCTTCTTTGTCGATGATTCCGTCACCGTCAGCGTCAGGACAACCGTTAGTGCGTGCAGGACCAGCTTCAGCCGGACAAGCGTCGTCACCGTCAGCAATGCCGTCACCGTCACCGTCAGGACAACCCATCAGGGAAGCGAGACCAGCTTCATTAGGACACTTGTCGTCTTTGTCAGCAACACCGTCACCGTCAGCGTCAGGACAGCCGTTCAGGGCCGCAAGACCAGCTTCGGTAGGACAGTCGTCGTCGCCGTCAGCAACACCGTCGCCGTCACCATCAGGACAACCCATCAGGTTAGCAAGACCAGCAACTTCAGGACATTTGTCGTCTTTGTCGGCCACACCGTCGCTGTCAGTATCAGGACAACCCATGGTAGAAGCGGGACCAGGCTCAGTTGGGCAGGCGTCATCCTCATCGTAGATGCCGTCTTTGTCAGTATCAGGCTTACCAAAACCTGTAGAGTAGGTCAGGCCGGTAAATACGTAGGTGTCGTCATCGGAAGGGTCGCCGGATTGAGAAACACCGTCGATGAGGTCACTGCTGGTAATACGCCAGCTAACGTCGAGGCCGATGGATGATTTTGGCGAGAAGTAGTACTTCAGACCACCGATCACTGGGAATACCAAACCGCCGTTTTCGTCCATATTGCCAGCAATGTCCGCGTTGATCGCGTCACCGGTCATACCATTGTAAGTTGTTTCAACTTCACCCCAGATACCGTAAGCTACACCTGCACCAATAAATGGTGAGAGGGTCTTCTTGAATTGGCCGTCCTGGAAACGCTTACCCGCAAAAGGTTCGAATTCGAGGATCAGTCCTGGCTCTAGTACAGAAGTAGAAGAAGTAAAACCACGTGCCATACGACCTTCGTCGTCACTAGCAGTATCGTCACTGTCCAGGGTGCCGTACATAAGGTGACCGCGGAGAGCTAAGCTGTTACCGAGACGGTAGCGTAGCATAAGGCCACCACCAAGTCTTGGCTGGTTAAAAGGTACAAGGTCTGTGTTACTGAGGTCTCCTCCAATTGAAGAAGTACCAAGTTGAAGGCCGAATTCCCATGGGAACTGCGTGCTCTGTCCGAATAGTGAGGTGCAGGCAAGCATCGCAAAGGCTAAAAGAAAATGCTTAAACATTAGCGCTGAGTTTGAC